>JAEOTH010000084.1 GCA_016839915.1 Promethearchaeota archaeon | reverse complement strand
TTTATTAAAATCTAGGTGGAAACAAGGATGGAAGATAAACCTAAATATGGATGGTATGTGAAGGATCTAATTATTGGATTCAATATTATAGGATTAATAGGATTATCTGCTTTTATTTACGGATTTTTAATAGACGGTATAGTGCAAATAATTCTAATAATTTCAGGATTAGCTGTTATTTTGGTATTTTTATGGCCAGGTATCGGAATGATAATGCTGAATCTAATTTTATTACGAAAAATACCAAAAATAGATTTAATTGCTAGAATGAAAGCATTGGATAAAATAAATAATCCACAGATTTTAGATGTTGGATGTGGAACGGGGAGAACAGCAATTAGGATTGCTAAAGCATTAAAAAATGAAGGTCATTTATTTGGAATTGATGTTTATTCGAAAATGGCAATTTCAGGAAACAGTTTAGATTCGGTACAAAATAATGCTATACTTGAAAAAGTAGAAGAAAAAACTACGTTTCAAAATGGTTCTGCTATAGATATCCCTTTTGAAAAAAATAATTTCGATATTGTTAATGTCTCTTCAGTACTTCATGAAGTGCATGACCCAAACGGACAAGATAAAGCAATGAAAGAGCTTTATCGAGTTTTAAAACCGGGTGGATATCTTTACTTGAGTGAATGGAACCGAACATCATGGCAATTAATAGCATTTAGTGGGTTGTGTTGCTTTGTTTTTAAGCATAAAGATTACTGGGAGAAATTACTGCAAGAAAATAAATTTAAGAATATAATATATGAAAACATTGCAGGTTTCGGAATTTTTACTGCAAGAAAATAAATTTTTTTTATTCTATTTTTTATATTTTAAAATAATTCCTTCTTCAATCCAACTCCAATGAAGCATTGGTCGTCTATATTGCCCCTTAAATTCAAAATCAGCTTTTTTTATTTGTTCTTGGACTTTATTTAATTGAATTCCATAAGAACCTATATGAGTAGCATGATAAGACAAAAATCCGGATTTATCTTTTAAAACTCGATGTATTTCATTTAATAATTTGATTCTATCACCTTTATCGAGTAAATGATACACATCATACATTAATACAACGTCTATAAAAGTGGGGATCACCCCTGTTCTTTTCGATCCATAAAACCTGTATGAAGTAGATAATGTTATTACCATTAGAAAATTACCAGATCTATTGCTTTATCTCCAAAGGAACTCTATAATGAACCCAATGTTGATATTAGTTTATACTGATCTTCTGATACTTTATCTTTTCTTACTTCAAAAAGCTCTAGAAGCACATTGTCGGGAGCTGCCGCCATTACATACCTCAAAGGGCCAAAACTCTTTATTTCCTTAATAAATTGAAACCCTTTATTTTTCATGTGCATTACTAGAGCATCTAAATCGTCGGTTTCAATCCCCAAGTGATGAATCGCTCCACTTCCTTGGTCTTTAGGTGGTTGGTCATAAAAATTTATTTTTGATGAACCAATTGATATCATTACATTTCTAGCTCCTGCCATTTTTAAATCAAACAATACATTAGCTCCGAGCATATCTTGATAAAACTTGATACTTTCATCAAGATTAGAAGCAAAAAGATGTGCGTGATGGAGTGATGTTTTCATATTTCTACCTTTTTATTTTAATAATTCATGATTTGAATACATGAAATATATAAAGATATTTTTAGAATCTTTTCATTTTCTTTGGATAAGCTTGAAAAGGAGTACGTGGTTCTTCGGAAATCCATTCCACGTTTTCATTTATATAGGAAAGTGATCTCAATAAGTCAAAAGTTACCCAACGTGTAGCTTTTGGATGCGCGATATAATCCCATAATCCAAAATCTCCTTGCTCAGATTTTATAAACTCAATGAGATCAGAAATCCTCTCATCATCTTGATTTGCACTTACTCTCCAACAGAGATTTAATATATGAGCAATATCAAATTTAGCCATAAATGTTATTCGTCCAAAAGACTTTTCTAATCCGATAAGACGAGCAATCATGAAACCAAGATTATTTCTTAATTTAGAGTCTGTTCCAAGTACTAGATCGAGAGCTCGCTTAGCTTCATCACTTTTACTACGTTTGGGGTCATAAGCAAGACAACTGAGAACTGCTGTTGTGTTTGATCGACAACCCCATCTTGAATGAGCAAGACGGCGATAGCCCGCAATCCCTCCATAATTACCTGCAGATAAACCAACAGGCCACGCACCATCTTCTAAACGTTGTTCCATTAACCATTCAAATGCATTTTCTGTTCTTTTGTCAGTAAAATATCCACTCATAACTAATCCTAAGAGTGGAATTGCAGTCTGAACAGGTATCATTTGATATCCAATTTCTTCATCAATAAGCTGTTTCTTACCTGGCATTGGCCAAGAACCATCATTTTGTTGTTTTGAAAAAAGAAATTCTGCAGCTCTTTGCACTACTGGATGAGTAGAATCAAATCCGAAATAACCCAGTCTCTGTAATGCCATAGATGTTATTTGAAGATTTTCACTAGATGTTATTTGACTTATACCAAAAGAATCCCATGCTCCATTTGGTTTTTGGAGATTAAATAAATTTTTAACCAGTGGATCTGATTCTCTCATTTCTGATAATTCTTGAACTTCTTCTTCATCCTCGGAAAGATGCAACAATTCAGTTAATACCAAATATCGTAAACAAGGTGATGGATCAGTTAATAAAAGTGGAATCCAAGTCACATTCTTCCCTCCATTACTTTTTTTAAATAAGGTGCGGTTGGTGTGTTCAGTTTCGCTACTTCTTTGGGAGTACCTTTCGCAATGATTTTTCCTCCTTCTGGTCCTGCTCCTGGTCCTAGTTCTATAATCCAATCACATGATGCTAACACATGAGGATGATGTTCAATAACAACTACAGTATGACCGTAATTAACTAAAAGGTGTAGCACTTCAATTAAATTAGAAATATCCTCCAAATGTTGTCCAATAGTGGGTTCGTCTAAAATATAAAGCGTTTTTTTATTAGACTTTTTAGATAATTCCTTCACAATTTTAAGTCTTTGAGCTTCACCTCCAGAAAGGGTGCGAGCGGGTTGATTTAGCTTTAAATAACCTAATCCTACTTTCTTAGCATAATTTAATTTTGTGCTAATTATTTCAAAATCTTTAAACAATTTGGATGCATCATCAATAGTTAAATTATTCACATCTGGCATCGAAACTCCTTCAAAATATACTTGCCAAGCTTCAGCTTGATAGCCTGATCCTTTACAAGTTTCGCAAGTCTCAATAATATCAGGTAAGAATTTCATATCTAATTTTATAAAACCACGTCCTTTACAAACAGAACATCTATTTTTTAATTTTTTTTCATTTAATCTTAAAATCTTCGCATCTTCAGTCTCAGCAAAAATTTTAATTATAGGAGTTTCTAATCCTAAAAATTTAAGAGGGCTTCCTATTTTTGCTTTAGTTTGATCAATTAGTATTGTTTGTGGTAAAGTACCCTCAATCTTCTTATATTCCCCAGGTTCAATAGGTTCTCGAGAGACTGAAGTTGTATGCTTTATAGGTACTAAAGCCCTTCCCAATGTATCAATTAGTAGCGTACTTTTTCCTGAACCTGAAACCCCACATAACCCTATTAACAAATTATGAGGAATCTCTACTAAATCACCTTTAAGGTTATTTTCTATTGCTCCATAAATCGTTAACCATTTCTTTGGTTTTCTAGGTTTTCTTGATAGGTTAAATTTCTTTTTTCCACTTAACCAGTAGCCTGTAATAGTATTAAATTTTAATATTTCTTCTGGAGTTCCTTCAGCTACGATCTCACCACCATTGACTCCTGCTCTTGGCCCCATATCAATCATATAATCAGCGGCTACCATGAATAACAGATCATGTTCAATGGCGATTATTGTGTTTCCTTTATCACGTAATTCCATTAGAACTTCCAATAATGTGTGTAGCTCAGAAGGATGTAGTCCCCTCGAAGGTTCATCAAGTAGAACAGTTAATGATGTTAAATCACTACCTAATAGTCCAGCTAATCGCACTCTCTGAGCTTCTCCAGCAGAAAGACTTTCAGCAACGCGATTTAAATTAATATATCCTAACCCAGTTTTGATTAGAAATTCTAAACGAGTTAAGATGATCTTAAAATTATTTTTCACAACACCAGGTATATGATCTTCAATCCTTGCTTTTTTTATAATTTTATAGAGTTCATTCAACGGAATCTCGCACATCTGAGGAATATTATACCCATACAGAGAGATGGCAAGATATTGGGGACGTAATTTCATTCCATGACAATCATCACATATTTCCTTATCTGTATATGTACCTCCTACATCCCAATCTCTTAACCAATGCTCATAAAAGCCTTGGAATTTAATTACTCTACTATAGACTTGCCCTTTTTTATTTTCAAATTCTACATCTAAAGGTTCCTTATCTCCAAATAGAAATGCTTTTTTTGCTTCTTCTGTCATTTCTTTCCAAGGTGTCGAAAAAGGGTCAAAATCATAACGAGTTGCGAGAGTTTGAATTATATAATAACCACCGTTATATGGTTTACATAAATATCCTTTTGGAAAAAATCCTGGTGAATGCATGGCACCATTACATAATGGTTTTTCAGGGTAAATTATTAACTTATTTGGATTAGGTACTTGAAATGATCCTACACCATGGCATTTAAGACAAGCTGCAGAGTAATTTGTAGATATAAAATGTCTTGGTTTAGCAAAGGGTATTGAAATATTACACTTCTTACAATACCATTTTTCCTCTTTTTCCATCCACTGATTACATTTAGGACAAGCTATTTCCCCCATATATGAAAATATATGCGCTAAATGGAGTATTATATCAGTAACCCTTCCTATAGTATTTCGAAGATTAAGAAACCACCCTTGTATAATTTTTTCAGGTATTATTGATGCAGTAATACCTAAACCTTGAATATTTTCTACTAAAGCTTCAGTACTTTCTTTAGTACCTTGGCGTTCATACATTGACAAGGTTTCTAAATATCTACGTCTTGCCTCTGTCTCAAGTGTATCCATAATCAGACTGGATTTACCTGACCCAGAAACTCCCGTGATTACAATAAATTTCTTCTTTGGTATATTAACACTTACATTTTTTAGATTATGAATATGAGCGTTTTGAATAGTAAGTTTTTCTGAACTTTCTCTATTCTTCTTTCTTTTTTCATTTAAAGGTATAACCATATCTTCTGCTTTTAAAGCTTGAGCTGTTAGAGATTCTTTTACATCCATAAATTCATTTAAAGGACCTTGATATATTATATCTCCACCTTTAGGTCCCGAACCAGGACCAAGGTCTACAATCCAATCAGCTGCTCTAATTATATCAATATTATGTTCTACTATCGCAATAGTCGCTCCAGTTTGAATTAAACTATCTAAAATCTTTAATAATCCTGCTAGATCCTGAGGATGTAATCCAGTTGAAGGTTCATCAAGAATAATTAAATGGTCTTTTAAAGATTTCCTTCCAAGGTATTTTGATAATTTAATTCGCTGAGCTTCACCCCCAGATAATGTTGGAGAGGGTTGACCTAGAGAAAGGTATCCCAAACCGATATCATTAAGAGCCTTTAACATTTGCCTTAAAGAATTGAGATCTCCAATGGGTAATCTCTTTTCTTTATCAAAAATCTTTGCAACTTCTGAAATTGGTATATCATAGAATTCAGCAACAGAATATTCTTTATCTTCAAATTTAACCTTTTCAGCAAGAATCTCTTCAGAAAATCTTTTACCATTACAATCTGGACAGGTGCGCCAATTAGAGGGTAAATATCTCATTTTAACTTCAAGGGCACCTATTCCATTACACGTTGGACATTGACCTTCTGAAGTATTGAATGAAAAATAGGTAGCTTTAAATCTAGTAGCTTTAGCAAATAGTTTTCTAATAAGGTCAGCAATCTTTGTATAAGTAGCAGGATTTGATCTAGGATTTTTCCCGATAGGTCCTTGATCTACCATGATAGGTTTTACTATTGGACTTTTAATTTTATCACAACCTATAGGTTCTTTTCCTTTTAAGGTAAAATATAATACATCTTCCACTAATGTGCTTTTTCCCGAACCAGATACGCCCGTAATAACCGTTAAACGGTTTAGGGGGATCTTAATGTTAATATTCTTCAAATTATGCTTGTTAGCTTTCTCTATTGTTAAAAAAAATTGAGGTTTAGGTCTATGTTTAGGAATTTTTACCTTTTCTTTTAAGCTAAAAAACTTACCTGTGAGAGTATCTGCTTTCCATAACTCCGCAGGAGTCCCCGTAAACATGATCTCGCCCCCATTTCTTCCAGCGCCGGGACCAATATCAATCACATTGTCTGCAGATACTGCAGCTTGTCGATCATGTTCAATATAAATTACTGGACCCGCAAGGTTCTGAAGTACGGGTAATAATCGTGCGACATCAGCGGGATGCTGACCAATCGTAGGTTCATCAAGTATATGAGTTATGTCTTCTAGTTCACTCAATAACGCAATAGCTAATCGAACTCTTTGAGATTCTCCTCTTGATAAAGTTGGAGAAATTCGATCTAACGTTAAATAATCTAAGCCTACGGAATTTAATGCAAGTAACCGTCTCTTGATTTCTTGCAATAATCTATTTGAAATCGAAAATTCTTCTTTAGAGAAATAAGTGACTAATTCTCCTACTGATTTTTTTAATATATCTGAGAATAATAATCCCTCCCAAGTAACCTTTGATGCTATAGGGTGATATCCTGTTTCATTACATTCCTTACATCCTTTTCCCTTACAGTGAGGACAATTTTTCTTAAAATGTTTAGGTTCAATCTCTCTAAACCAAGTGCCACATTCCACACATGCAGGAACTCGTGAAATGAGGGAATTTATTGATTTTCCTTCAATAATCAAAGAATTTGCTCCTAAGGAAGATGTTGTTTTGATAATATCTCGAATCCCATCAATATTGGTGCTTTTGGTTACTTGACCAATTTGTATTTGAATATCATGAGGTTCCTTTGGATTTAGTTTTGTTCTAACAGGTTTTCCATCTACCAAAATTGTTTCAAGACCAAATTCCTTCTTTAGAAGTTCAATTAGAGTTTGATGACTCCCCTTTACTCTCCTCACTAAAAAAACAGAAATCCTCAATGACTCCTTATTTCTCAGCCCGTCTATTTTTGCAAGTATCTCATCTTCTTTTAAGACAGACAATTGTGTACCACATACTTGGCACCTTCTATCCCCAAATCTAGCATATAAAATTTTTAATAGGGGAATAAGACCTGTTGCTGATGCTAATATGGAATTGGGATTTCGATTAAGAACATTCTGACCAAGTGCTATCGTGGGCCCTATCCCAGTTATAGAACGTACATTTGCTGGACTTAATTTCATTTCATCTTCATTCACTGAAAATGCTTCTAAAAATCTGCGACGAGCTTCTTTGTACAAAGTATCAAAAATAAGTGAAGTCTTTCCCGACCCAGAAACACCAGTTACTACCGTAAGCCCATCTTTGATGTCAACATCAACACCTTTTAAATTATGCTCTTTTGCTTCTCGAATTTTAATTTCCATGGTTATGAAAACATCTATTTAATTGAGATAAGGACCAGTTTTAGATTTATTGTTCAAAATAATATCTTTCGGAGTGCCCTCTGCAATAATCTCTCCTCCTTTGGGGCCACCATCGGGTCCTAATTCTATGAGATAATCGCAATATGAGAGAATCTCAGGATCATGTTCAATAATTAGGACAGAATTGTCTTCCTGAACAAGTCTTTCTAGTAAATCAACTAATTTTATAGTATCATAAAAAGACAATCCAACTGTAGGTTCATCCAAAATGTAAAGGGCATTCCCTTTTCTTGTTTTACCTAATTCTTTAGCTAATTTTATTCGCTGTGCTTCTCCTCCACTTAGGGTAGGAGCGGGTTGTCCAAGTTCAATATAGCCCATTCCGATCTCATCTAAAATCTTAAGTACTTTTGAGATGTTTTCTTGTGCTTTAAATAATCCTGCGGCTTCATTGACGGTCATCTCAAGTACTTCTGCTATGGATTTCCCTTTATATTTAACTTCTAAAATCTCTGGCTTATATCTTGATCCTTTACATTCTTTACATGGAATTTCAAAACTTGTAAGGAAGGATACTTGAAGATCTTGAACCCCTTGCCCTTTACAAGCAGGGCAACGACCACGTTCAGAATTATAGGAAAAATGTCCTGCGGTAAATTTTCGCTTTTTAGCTTCTACGGTCTTAGCAAATAAATTTCTAATCTTATCCCATATCCCTATGAATGAACAGGGAGTAGAGGTTCGCACGCGTGATATTGGTTTTTGATTGACAACTATAACCCCATTAATATTTTCCCATCCTTCTACCTGGCCAGAATAATCTAATAATTCTTCACCATTTTCTTCCTCTTCACCATTTTCTCCCTTATTCTCTTTCAAATTTTTTACCCCTCTTTTAAAGAAAGGTTTCAATAAAGGAACTAATGTATCTAGGATAAGAGAGCTTTTCCCAGAACCAGAAACTCCTGCAATCCCCACCATTAAGCCCAAAGGAAATCTAACGTTTAAATCCTTCAGATTATTTGTTTTAGCATTCTTTAGAATTAGATATTTTGTGTTTC
Source organism: Promethearchaeota archaeon (assembly GCA_016839915.1). GTDB lineage: Archaea > Asgardarchaeota > Lokiarchaeia > Sigyniarchaeales > SOKP01 > Loki-b32. The sequence continues at coordinate 7,882 of JAEOTH010000084.1, read as the reverse complement.
CATCTATATCCCTTTTTGTCTCTTCTTCCTTTTTAGGTAATTTAATGTTTCCAGCAAGAAACTGTCCTGTATATGATTTTTTATTTTTTATAATACCATCCAGCGAACCTTGATATACAATTTCACCTCCATCAATGCCTGCTCCTGGGCCTATATCAATTATCTCATCAGCTATATCAATAAATCGTTTATCATGTTCAACGATTATAACTGTATTTCCTAAAACCTTCAATTGTTTCAATATTTTAATTAAAGAATCTTTCTCGAGCTCATGTAAACTCATACTTGGTTCATCCAATATATAAATTAAAGAATCCAGTCCACTATCTAAATGAGTCATCAATGATAATCTCTGTAATTCACCCCCACTTAGTGTAGGTAATGTACGATGTAGATGTAAATATTTTAATCCAATATTAACCATTCGATTAAGACTCTGTAATATACTCCCCAAAATAGTTTTACCTTGTGGATTTTTAATATCTTGATGACTTAGATCTTCCAAAAAGAAAGTTAAATCATCAATGGTCATTAAGGCTAATTCCCCTATATGTTTGCCCCCTAATTTTATTTCTCGAGCTTGATCATTAATTTTATATCCATTACACACTTCACATTTCATTTTTGACATGAAATTATTATGTATCTTATGCCTTCTATAGGCGCTTTTACTTTCTGCTAATGCTCTCTTCACATGAGGAATAATTCCTTCAAATGCACGTTCTAATTCTCCACTAAAGCTTTTTGATTCCCACTGAAATTTGAGTTTTTTTCCACTACCATATAAAAATATCTGCTTAATTTCATTTGGTAAATCCTTAAAAGGCGTGTTTATATCAAAATTATAAATCTTTGGTAATTGTTCCACAAACCGGATTTGATCTGCGAAAACAGCTGAACCTGCTTTTGTTATTTGTATAAGATTTCTATTATAATCTTGAATTATCATTTCTTCTGTGATAAGCATTTTGTAACCTCTCCCTCTGCAATCTAAACACATCCCAGAAGGTTCATTAAAAGAAAAATGTTTGATTTGTTTACGTTCCACAACCATCCCGCATATATCACACTCTAGAGTGGATTGATTTACTGGTTCTTTACAAATTGGACATATAAGAGTACCTTCGGTTGCATATAGCATACGCAATAATCCATATATGCCAGTCTTTGTTCCTACCGTTGATCTTGGATTAAATACACGTGTAGTCCTTTGCTCAACTGCGACAGTTGGACTTAATCCCTCAATCATATCAAAGGGTTTATCATCTTCAAACTTAGGTGGGAAGCCAATGGATTGAAGATATCGGTTCATTCCCTCATCAAAGATAATATCGAAGGCTAAACTTGACTTTCCCGAGCCAGATACTCCTGTTATAAGAATCAACTTATCCTTGGGAATATCTACATCTAAGTTTTTTAAATTATGTATTCTTGCTCCTTTTACTTTTATTACATCCATTTTAATAATCCGTTATGTTTTGGTTTTTATTTTTTGTAAAATATAATGAGCACAATCAAACTTTTTTGGGTTTTTCTTAACCATAGAAATCTCATTTTCATGTTTGGTCAGATGTTTATATAGCATAGGATCTATCTTAGTATCTCGTAATTTTTTAAGCATTTGTTCTAAAGGTTGGTAAAATTCTGTCCACCAAGCATTTTCGATCCAATTAACTTGATTATAGAGTTTAAATCCTAATTTTGCGAGAGAATCTAACCTTCCTTCTATCCCAGAGAATTTACTTTCTATTCTATCCAATGTATCCACCATAACCAGAAATCCGTTCGCTTTAAGGAGCCGATAGCTTTCTCTAAAAGATTTTTTATATCCAATAATATGGAATACACCTTCAGCCCAAATAATGTCCATTGATTCATTAGAGTAATTATTTTGAAAAAATGATGTATTTACAGCTTTAACTCGGTTCTCAAGACCTAATTCCTTTAACTTTTCCTTGAATTTTTCCAATTCTTTTTGATCTACATCTAATCCAATTATTTCTCCTTCAGATAAACCCGCTAGTTCTATTGTAGGTACTCCCGTACCACATCCCACATCAAGAATTTTAGGAGTATCAATATTGGGTAATAATTTAAAAGCCAACTTCGTATATTTAAGAAAAATTTTCCGAAAATCATCCATATCGGGAATCTCCATATTATTTACCTCTTATATATTTATTTGGATTAAATTTCATACCACAATCATAACATTCTGCATCATGAACACAAATCTCGCCTTCACATTCAGGGCAAGTATAGAGCTCTTCTTGCTCTTTGAGCCACTTCTCGACTCCGATTTCTTCAATTCTTTTTAAATTATTAATCATATTCACAGTATACCTTTCTCTATAACGATTATCAAGTTTTTGTAATTTTTGACAGGGAAAATTCTCACATTCATAACAAAATTCAATTTCATTTTTCCTTAATGCAGTACAATCTCTTCTTATAAATGCACAATTTTTATTTCGAATTCTACAACCTTCACAACCTCTTGTATAACCTCTTTTCTCCAGTAAATCTTTTTTCCTAAGAAGGTATTGTCGACACGCACCACAATAAACTCCACAAGGCGCAGCTAAATTATTATCTACCATTTTATCACGATCTAATTTTTAATTTTTGATAGTTTAGTAAATAAATCTTCTTCTTTTGAGAGGATATGTAATGCGATGTTGTGCAGCTCAACAAAATCTACATGTTTTATACAATCATCTTCATATTCATCTGCTGCATTCTTCAACGTTTCTGCGATCAAAGTCCAATTTTGAGCAGACTCACCAATAATAGGGATGCAATCTTCGAGGATATCGAATTCATCGGAATTCCATGCTCTAGGACCTTCCTTAAGCCCAGGATACGTTAAGAGTTCTTCTAAGAACTCTTTATAGAGCTTTCGGAATGAACCTCCCCCTGTGCCCCAAGTCTCAATATATCCGTAGGTGAGATCAAACATAAGGCGTGCTAAAGAATCTTTTTTTCCTTTAGAATTTGTAATGGCCTTATTTAATTCATTATCCCAAGTGAGCAAAGAATATGCAAATCGTTTTAATCCTTGGATACCATTAGCATTCGTCGAAGGCCGGAGCATGTTATTCACGACTTTTTGAATCGATAATTTTACTCCTGCTGCTAGAGGTGGATGCTTACCATCAGCACGACGTGTCATAGAGAATTGAGTATTCCCAGGATGCATAAACTTCGGTCCATATGTCGAACTCCTCGCTGTTTTAAGAATATCAGTAGGAACCTCTTGAAAATCCTCAAATTCTGTATCACCGATATATGCTAATCCCTTCTCCTCATCATAACCACCTAATACGACTGCATGTCCTCCAAAATGAGCTTCCTCCATTTCATCATCAAAACCTTCATAAGGCATATATGCAATATCCACTCTTAAAAGAAGGGGAATATCTTGGTCTAACATCCTCTTAGACTCCTCCCAAGCTTTACTTGCATTCGTGAATGATTGTTTTCTAATGGTAATGCCTAACAATCGACATGCAAGACTGGTTGGTTCAATCGTACCTTGTTTCCCTCCTAAGAAGAATGGGATGTCTGATTCAGGCATAAAGGAAGTTTGACCCGAAATGTCGAAAAATCCAAATCCCATCGTCGCATCCAAGCCGAATACCATGGGTTCAGACATTGGAAATCCATTGTATTCGAACAAATCTCTCATTGACGAGGATTCGCAATGATGACCAATTCGATGTATAAAATCTTTAACCATGTGTTTCATTTCATATGTACCTCATTTAATTTAGTTATAATCATCAAGACCAATTTTCCCCCCAAATTTTTTGATTTCTTCTAAAATCATCTCAAAAAATTCTTCATCAGTTTCAAGAATTTTAATTGGGTGTATAAAGAGACCTGTAACATTAATTGGTATTTTTGAAAAATCCGATAACATTTCATCCAACATATTTCTTAGCTCTATTCTATGCGTTTTTATAGTTTCTAAAGCATGACTAAAAGCTTCAATTTGCTCTTCGAGAGTTAGAATTGGAAACATTGAAAAAGCAACATAGAAATCTTCATCCTTTTTCCCTATATAATTATATAACACATTATAAACTTTTTTCTTTAAAATATTATAACCAAACTCTGTTATTTTATAGTTTTTTCTTGTCCTATTATCAATTTCTTCTTCAAAACTCTCTACTAATTCATCATTTTCTAATCTATCTAAGGTTCTATAAATAGTGGAGAATGAAAAATCCACTCCTATGTTTGTCCAATCTCTCATTCCTCGTTCTTCAATTCTTTTATTAATATCATAAGCATGGCATCCCCCTTCGTGCATTTTCTCACTTATTAAGCCTAAAATGACAAATGCTCGATGTTTCAGAGCGTAATTTTCAGTCATTGTAACTCATTATTATTTGCATTTTTATTTAAATGACAATATCAATATATATGCAAATTAAGAAAAATGCATATATAAATGTTTGCAAAAAATGAAAAATGACAATATAAAAAAAAGTAAACTAAAATTATAGAAAAAGTCAAAAATGTACATAGGGAGTTGGAGAAAAATAAATTTATCTTTTTTTGCTCTTTATATCAAATTAAATTATTATAAATGACAAATAAAATAAGTGAGAAATTTATGGACATGAAAGAAATTATAAAACTATGCAAATTAACTGAGGAAGAAATGACAGAATATTTACAATTAACTAAAAACATTGATCATAAAGAAGATCATAAACGAGCATATAGAACAATGATGAATCAAACGAGGAGAGAATTATTAGAATTCATTGGAATTAATATAAAAACCTTTGAAGAGATAAAGAATAATTTTAAAGAAGAGGTGGATACTCTAAAATATCACTTATCAATGTTAGAACAATTATTTTATATCATGAATACAAAAACAGGATGGAAAGCAACCATGAGAGGCATTGGGTTCTTAAATAATGCAGTAATGGGAGATTAAAATTTTAGAAATTCTTTTTAAACATCTCAAATATTGTTCTAAATCAATTCAATTAGATATAAGTATTTAAAATCAACATCAATTTCACCATTTAAATATTCCTTAGATTTTAATAGCTCACCTATAGTATAAAAAATTATAGATATGCTGATATTACTTCCTTTTTAAATTAAAACTTTAATACATATCACAATTCTTATATCCTCATTTTTATTATGCTAAATCAAATTGGGACTTTAAATGAAACCACCCTTCATGCAGACATAAAATGGTTGTTTAGTGAGTCTAATGATCAACTTGAAAGGAAAGTCGGGAACTTCGTAATAGATATTGTTAGAGATGACCTTTTAATTGAAATACAAACAAAAAATTTCTCGGCGATTAGAAATAAACTTGAAATTCTCTTACAAAGTAATAAAGTCAAGTTAGTTTATCCGATTATTCAGGATAAATGGATAGTTAATTTAGATACTCAATTGAATAAGATTATTCGAAGAAGACTATCTCCAATCCATTGTTCTTATATAGACATTTTCGATGAATTAATTAAAATTCCTAAAATGATCTCTCATCCTAATTTTGCAATTGAAGCTATTTTAGTTCAAATTGAAGAAATTCGTGAAAAAAGTGGCATGGGGAGTTGGAGAAGAAATGGGTGGAGTATTTATGATAAGAAATTATTAAGAGTAATAGAGAGTAAAAAATTCAATAATCCAATTGATTTCTTGTATTTAATTCCAAAAAATATAGTTACTCCTTTTACAAACCTTGAATTAGCAAAATGGTTAAAAAAACCTATATACTTAGCTCAAAAAATAAGTTATTGTCTTAGAAAAATGGAAATGCTTAAAACGGTTGGAAAAGTTGGAAAGACACTTCTATTTGATTTTTAAAATTTACCAAAGTATTAAGTGGGCTGCGAAGAATTGATGATTGAATAAAAAGAAAAAAATTTTTTAAAGTAAATTTTATCCTCGAAAACGTCTTTCTAAAGTTTTTCCATGTAACATAAAAGCTAAGAATAGAAAACTAAAACCAAAAACTACTAGGATTCCCATGTCAAATAATACTCCAAAAGATCCAAACGCACTAAGACCTCCAAGACCAACATTCACAATATCAATGAAATATGTGAGTGGAGAAATGTAGGCTATTGGGGATAAAGTTATTGGCATAAATAAGGGACTCATGAACACCAAGGGAAATTTTATAAGAACAGTAAAAACCATAGTATTTCCTGGAGTATCCGTAGAAGGAACCGATAATATAAGGCTAAAACTAGCAAATGCTAAGCTTGCTACAATCATTCCAATAATAACAATGATAAGATTTATTGAAAGTTCCGTTGACAAAAAAATCATCCCAAATATTAGAGGAATCGAAGAAAATGTAATCCCATATATAAAAGTGCTCCAGACATTCCCTAATAAAATCGTTTTTATCGAAATTGGGCACGTAATTAACCTTTCGAATGTTTTTCTCGCAGTTTCCCAAGGAAATACAATTGGTCCAATTGAAGTTGATGCTAGAAAGATGATCATTGTCATTAACCCAGAAATTAAATAAATAGGTTCTACATTTCTCCCTATAGTTAAGGCTATAAAAAGAATTATTGGAAAAAGAATCCCTTGAATTATAACAGGAGGTTTATTATAATATATTTTTAGGTCTTTCTTTGCAATTACAAAGGATCTTTTTAATTGTGTTGTAAAGGTTTTTAATTTGGATTCACCTAATTCTAAACTCTCTTCATTCATTTTTACCACCTCCTTCAATAATTTTTAGAAATGCTTCCTCTAATTTTGGTTTATGAGTACTAAGATGCTTTATTTTTACATTGCGAGTTTTAATGTAATCAACTATTTCACAAATAGAATCATGAATATCTTCAACTATAATATGAAAACCCTCTTGAACTTCTTGAACTTCTATGATATTTCGAAGATCCTTTATTTCTTGTTTACTCACGCCATTTACAAGATGAAGATCTATTGCCTGATACTCTTGTGTTAATTTTTTAATATTTTCAGGAGTATCTAGACTAATAATCTTGCCATGATTAATAATAGCAATTCGATCACAGAGTGAATTAGCTACTTCCATATCATGAGTCGTTAAGAATATTGTCATTCCTTCTTTATTATATTCTTTTATTAAATCCTTTATAATTTTAGCAGATTGAACATCAAGTCCTGAAGTAGGTTCATCAAGAAAGAGTATTTTTGGATTAGTCATTAAAGCTATACACAATAATAATCGTTGCTTCATTCCTTTAGAGTATTTTTTAGCCTTAAGAGCTCGTTTCTCATACAAATCAAATTTTTTAAGTAATATTTCACCTCTTTCAATTCGTTCTTGTTTGGAAACACCATAGATTTCTCCAATGAACATTAAATTTTGTAATCCTGACATGTCAAGATATACATTTGCCAATTCAGGAACATTTCCAGTAACTTGTTTAACTGCGATTTGATTTTTCCAAGCATTTGATCCAAGAATTTTTATTTCACCTCTTGTGGGTTTTAATACTCCTGTCATCATTCGAATTGTAGTTGTTTTTCCAGCACCATTTGGGCCTAAAAATCCAAATACCTCCCCTTTTTTTACCTCAAAGCTAATATCATCAACTGCGCGAATAATACCCATTGTTCTCTGTGTACTATTTGGTCCCATTTTCCTAGATTTCCCTCTTTTAGGAGGTTTAAAATGTTTAACTAGATTGTTTACAACAATAGCACTCATCGTAACACCTTTTTTATAATAATTTTTTTATTTCTCTTCTTCTAATTGAACGTGTTTTAAAAGATTATTAATTGGTTGATCTCCATGACATTTGATAATTTGATTTAAAGTACACCCTTGTGGATGCTTTTCTTTTATATTGGGTTTATCACATGCACATTCTTCTGTATCTATTATTTTCATTTT
>JAEOTH010000083.1 GCA_016839915.1 Promethearchaeota archaeon | reverse complement strand
CTCATGCTCGTGAACAGATTTATATATCTCTTTCTTAAATGTACTTCCAGAATGAAAAATGACTTCATTTTAACAATAGTGTTCCTAATATTTGGAACATTCTTATTTGCTCAGAATAGAAATGATAAAACTGATGTGAGACCTCAAAATAATATCAACTTAAATCTATTAGGTGATGCGTCGATAGTCTCGATTAACTACGAAAGGCTATTTTTGGTTAAATCAACTTCTTTTTTAACTAGTAAACTCGGTTTAGGTTACAATAGGGAATTCCAATTCTGCTGGGGATCTTGTTCTTCATCCCCAAAAGTATATATAACCATTCCACATCATTTTACGGTTAACTCTGGAAAGAAAAGACATTTTTTTGAAATTGGATTGGGAGGAACAATAATTATTGGGAATACAAAACTAAATTATATACCTTACCCAATTATTGGTTATAGAATTCAACCTCTAAAAAAGTATTATTTTGATTTTAGAATATTTGGCTGTCTTCCTCTTTCTGGTTGGATTATTTTAAATATTAACGATGTTCTTTTTTTGCCTTTTGGATTAAGTCTAGGTATAAGTTTTTAAAGCTTTCAACTCTATGTTGTAATCTATTCAGGTTCATTAATATTATTTCTATTGGCCTGAAAGAGAGAAAAATTAAATACTGTTAAGAATAGGGGTAGCCCAAAAAGAAAAATTCAATATATTAAAACCCACTCCCGTCAAAGGAAATATTATTAAATATCACGTTCTCAAATACTTCTAACAATTATGATAAAAATGGATAGTATTTGGACATTTTAGATAGAATCTGAGTCTGATCCCTATTTTTAGCTTAAAATCCTGAATTTTTGAAATCTAACCTAGTGATTGTACAAAGTATTTAAAAAGTACTGGAATTATTGTATAAATCATGCTAATAGTGTAATTGAATGTCTATGTTTTATTAGTCCAATATTCTTTTTTCAGTTTAGGTGAAATACCAATATGTTTGGTTAATTCAGCCTCCATCACTTCACATACATAATGTTCGTTACCTAATGTTGTTACAATACAATCATGAATTGTGTAAATAGGAAGATTTGGTTTTTCCATTGCAATTCTCTTGCAAATAATATCCAGAATCAAGTGGGATTCTATTCTTTGAAGCAGGATAGCCAATGAGTTCTTTTTCCTTCTCTTAATTTCTGAATAAACATCGTAAATATTCGGAAAGAGTTTCTTGAAAATTCTTTTTGGTTTTGCTTCAGCTTGTCCAATGTATCTATTAGATGAATAAAAAACTTTAAATAAAATCTTTTTAACTTCTTCTATAGATATTTTTTCCTGACCTAATTCATGCTCTAATTTTCTTCCAAAATACTCATATAATTCCCCATTTTTAACCAATTTTTTAAAGTGTATAACATCTTGTTTTTCTTTATTTTTCAGAGATTTGTACATCATAGGGGGAGGAGAGAAGTAGTAGCCGGTGGGATAAGAAGAGGAGAAAGAAGTAAAGGAATTAGGATCTAAAGTATAAATGTTGAATTCTGAAGTTTTACTATAAAATTCCGGATTGAATAAAATCATGCTTAAATATGGTTGTGAATTACTAATATCCACCGCAACTAATCCTTCTTTATCATAACAAATAAATTGACGAAACTCCTTTTTCAGGTTTGTAAAATTGGAGTGAAACCTATTGCCAGTATCATCAACCTTAATAAAGTAATGATGATCTGCAAATCTATTAAGATTGATATAAGTTGAATTATATACCTGATAAGGATTATAATCTTCCGAATCAATTAATTGACTTTTGTTCTTTTGAATATACTGTGATGCACTTTGATAGTCTATCTCAAGCCTATCATCAAACCATCTTACGAGATAAGGATACGTATTGACAGTCGTTTTTTCAATCTTTGTTTCTTTTTTTATGGATCTAACCAAAGTATATGTGACTATTTCAATCTCCTCGACTTCACATAAATATTTATCTGTGAATCTGTAACCCTTAGATTTTTCACCAACTATGTACCTGTTATCAGTCTCAATTACTCCTGATTCAATAAGATAATTTAGATACTCCTTGTAATTCTTGCCCAAATGCTTTCTCAACATTTTTGCATTTAAAGATATAAATCCGTCATGTGATTCAAACCTCTCCCTGTTTGCAGGTATTTCCGATAATAGATTTATCAGATGGATCAACTTATCTCTATTGAAATTCCTGATTTTGTTTGGAGGAAATTCTTCTAGAAGTTGATCAATGTTCAGGTTAATTGGTATGTACTGCTTCATTGCATTTTGATTTATTGTTTGTTTTACTATTGATATTCATTT
>JAEOTH010000082.1 GCA_016839915.1 Promethearchaeota archaeon | reverse complement strand
TAAAATTAAGAGTCAAGTTCTTTCTATTAGACCTATCCTCCTGTAATAATTTCTGTAATATCTGGTTTCTTATCTTTCATTCCTTTTGTAAAGGTTTTCAATTTCAAAGAAATAAATAAAATAAAAGAACCGGTGATACAAATTCCAAAAACAAATACGATTCCAGCAATCAGTCCTGAATGATCAATTAATAGACCTGCAATTTGAAGTAATGGAATTGAAAAAATAGAAATTAAGGTAGGAATTAATGAATAGACTGAATTTCTAACCTCTGAAGGAACAAGATCAATGATAATTCGGTCTCTAAGAATATGACCTATTCTTATAATGAAGCTATTAGATATGTTCATTATAAATATAACTACTAAAAAACCAATTAAATTGAAATTATTCTGAGGAGGTAACAAAGAGAATAAAATGAGATAAGCTGGGAAAAAAATTAACAGATGTAAAAAAAGAAAGATTGGAAACTGCTCATTTTTAAAGCGCTTGCTCCAGTTGGCTACATAAAATCTAGCAGGGACTTCTAATAGAAATATAATAGTTCTTATTAAACTTGTTCCAAAATCTGAGCCCGTATATCCAAAATAAAGAGGAAAAAGAATTAAATTGAACCAAATAATCCAAGTAACTTGATAAATTGCTAAACCAAATATGAAAAGAAGAGTGGCTTTACTTGAAAATAAGAATCTAATACCACCTTTTAAATATTGAAAGTAAGTTCTTTTGGGAGAATTGGAGTCTTCAGTGAAATCATTATCGGATTCAACATTATTAAGGTTCTTTAATGCATATATAATCAAAAAAGCAATCAAAAAAAACTGTAGGAAGAAAACTAATTGCCTGGAAAAAACCGATGCTAGCATTCCTCCTATCATAAATGAGGATGCCAAGGAGATGTTAGTCGAAAGACCCACACGATCTCTCATAAAGCCGTATATCTTTCTTTCAGTGTCTGATTCTCCTATTGTTTTCTTATAATTTGAATCTAACCACGTTTCAATTGTACCAGAAGCTTGAGCATTTCCTAATCCATTGAAAATCGCTATTAAGAAGAAGATTGGAAATGTTTCAGCTATTGATAATAGAAAGAAAGCCACTCCGTAATTTGCGTAAGCAAAAGTCATCACCCATTTTTGGCCAATATAATCTCCTAATGATCCAGAAGGATAATCAAAAATAAGCTGAATTGATAACATGACTGTTGTGATAGTAGCAGCTTGAGTAAATCCAAGTTTATCGATTGCATTAAGGATATAGAAAGTATTTGATAGACTTAACAAAAGTGAGTTTAACACTAGGATTGTCAGGAATTTCCTTATGATCATTTTTGTTTGTTCAGGTAGGCTTTCAATACCTAAAAATTTATTAAATTTCAATTATTTTAACTCCTGAATTGAATCAATTTTTTTAAATATATTTTTTCAAGAAATGAACTATTTAGATTCTATATTTCGTGATAAAATCTCTTTTGATGTATTTTTCATTTTTTTTGAAATATATTCTATAAAATATCATTAATTCTTCATATTTTTTTAAGACTTATGATATTGGTTAAAAAAAGTTTGAAAACAAACAGAAGCTTTATTATTTACTAATACTAATTGAAAATAAGATTAGTTGTGGAAAATCATGATTAAGACGCTAATCAATAAGGAACGACAATCGGTTATAGGGATTGATAGTGACATTTGGTATAAGTATGTGTACAATACTGATTACAGACATATTATTGAGATTCTATCAAATAAGCCATTAACTATTGATGAAATCCATACCAGTTACAATAAAATTGCAAAGGATAATTCGAAATCTAAAAGCACAATTTATCGGTATATCAACAACTTAGTAAAGGTAGAAGTTATAATTAAAGCTGGACGAGTTTTTCATTCTCAACACACATCTTCAAAAGTCCTTTATGATCTATCAGCGGAATTATTAATCCCGAAACCTCCCAAAATTAGTATTTGGTCGTTTAGCAAGAGTAGTGATAATCTAGCCCTTTGTATAGGAATTATTCTTGATAGACATTTCTCTCATAAAATTCCCTCTGTTCCCGCGTTAAAATCCCTTTTCCACCAATTTGAGACCGAAAGATACCATTTCTTAATAAATACGCTTACTACATTGATTGAGGGGTCTGAATCAGATAAAGAAAAGAATAAATTTGTTCGGAAGATTTATTTTTCACATCCTTATATAATATCTAATTCATTTGATCTTTTTTCCCTTTTTCAGTGGATTATACAGAAGGATGACCTAAATTATTTTCTGGACACACTTCGAGAGTGCTATCTTGAAAGCGAATCGACTACTAATTCCTATGAATCCAGAAGTGAACTATTATATAATAGTTCCTCTGATTCAAACCAATCTTATTCAGATTACATCGAATATACCCCCATTTTAGTTCAAACTATTGAGCAAGAAACATGGAATAAAATAGTCTGGAATTACAATCATAGAGCAATTCTATTGTTATTGAGAAAGCCTATGACTCTTAGTGAGATTCACAAGAAACACTATGAAGCTGTATTGGCAAGGATTGAAGAAGATAGGAAAGAAGGAAAAGAAATTCACTATATTCCTCGTAAAAAGAAGAAAAGTACAGTCTATAATTATTTGAAAATTATGAAGAATGGGGGACTCATTGTTGAAGCTGGACGTCGAATAAGGGAAGGAAAAGCTCTTACTGAATTATTATACGTTAGGAAAGCTCTTTATATTTCGAAGGAGAGGCTTATTGAGGATTTTAAATCAATTGAATGGGATAAAATTACAGAACTAGTTGGTTCATTGCTGGTTCATGCAAACTCTAAAAATAGTTATGACCATCGAAAATTACGTTCCTTAATAGT
>JAEOTH010000021.1 GCA_016839915.1 Promethearchaeota archaeon | reverse complement strand
TTTTCATATCCCATGAGTGGAAAATCTTCAGTTAGAGAAATGAAGGAAGGTTGAGGAATGGGTATTGAGATATGATTTTTGAGAAACTTCAATACACTTGTTTCCTTTTGGATTAATTTAACACCTTCCTCATTTCTGAAGAATCGATCCGGAATTCTAAATATGTATTTCGTTTTAACTTCGAATACATTATGAGTTCCATGATACAGAAATTTAATTTCATTTTTTGATATGTTCGGAATGAATTTTGAAAATTCTTTAACTACATGATTTATATCAACATCACTCGGATTCGATTCTTCATAACTGATCATATTTAAAAGATAAAATTAGATTTCTTAATAAATTCCTCAATTTTTTTTTTAGTATATTTTTTGAGTGATATATGAATTTTATTTTAAAAATAAAAAAATTTTATTTAAGTTTTGTTCAATTATCACAATTAAGTGCTAAATTTGAAAGAAAACATAGAATTAGGTTTGGAAGAATTATTAGAACTGATGAGATATTCTTTTCTCAGGTTAGATGGTGCGTGGTTCATGGCTTCGGTAGAAAAACTCGGTCTGGAGACTGCGACAGAACTGGATGTAAAAGCATGGGAAATGTTTTCTGAAAGGTTGGGAAAGAAAATTGCTTCAATAACAAAAATGAAAGGTGATTTCTCTAAGACAGTACCAAAACTAATGAAGATTCAACATACGCTTATGAATATGAATACAGAAATAGAGGTAATTAACGAAAATACCATGATTCACAGAGTCTTAGAATGTGAAGTTTGGAGAATGGTTAAGAAAGTATGGACTCAGGATGCAATTCCTTGCCACAAAGTTACACTAGCAAGTATTAGGGGTTTGTTGAAAGGAGCATTTCCAGAAAAAGAGTTTATTTTAAAACACAAGAAGAAAATCCCTTTGGGAGATCCTTGCTGTGAGATTGAAATTTCCGTTAAAAATTCATTATAACCTTTTATTCGTTAAGATTATCCTTAACAATTTCTAATTATTTTTGCAATTATTGATGATAAACTAAGCTTTTTAAAACTTCGGTTAACCAGTTTTAGATGCCTTCTTTATTTCTTTTTTTCTAAGCCATATCATCATATTAAACATTGTATAATCAAACCGATTGTGTTCTTCAATCTCATAAAACACTTTTGTTTTTAGGAATTCTGGATTATCTACTAAAATATTGAATAACTCTTCTTCTAATTTTTCTCTTTTTGATCTTATAATCGGGGCAAATTTCTGAATTAAATTCTCCATTCGTTCAATATATTGTTTTTTTGATTCTTTATCAGTAAACGATACTAAGTAAAGCCATGGACTATAGTTAATTTTCCCTTTTATGTTACAAAGACTAATTCTACCTCTTTTTTTCACTTTCGCTATACCTATTGTATTTTCCCAAGGAATATAATGATTATCCTGAAGATTTGGATTGCTTTTTAATTCTTTTTTTTTATAATTAATCTTTTTAGGATAAGTTAAAGCAATACCATTTTCTGTTAATAATACATGGGTTTTCCATGTATACTTTTTGAAATCTTTGACAAGTGGAGTATCTATGCCAATATTCTGTGTCTCAGCAGCACATAAAGTGCTATAAAGTATTTCTTCTCCTGGTGGAATTACATCTCTAAGATTTGAATACTCAATAGGAATGAAACCTTCTTGCATATTGAAGTAACACCTCTTATTAATTACTAATTTTATTCTTTTGGATTATAATATTTTATTTTTTTTTTTATTTAAATATTATTTCTATCAGAGGAAATAATTTAGGCATTTTTAAAAAAACTTAATGCACTTTTGGGCTTAAAATTTCACCAGCGGATATATTATCTCCATAAACTTCATATGCAAGATTAATTAAGCCTTCTATTCCAATTGGCTCTTCTTTTAATTTTTCAGATTGCCAAATTTTTAACTTTTTAAATTCCTTTTCGATATCTGCTATATATTTAAGCTGAAAATTTCTCAAACTTTTACAAAAATCACATTTCTTTGGTTCAGGGATTATCATATTAATATGTACACCTTCTAATGTAATATATTTCGCTGTTAAATCTCTAGCCCTTTTGATTTCTTCAAAACTTGGTTTTTCAGCTATAGTAACTAATCTTAGTGAACCAATATCGTGAATTAGATCTGAAATACGTTCTCCACGCTTTTCTAATTCAACTATCATATTAAAAATCTCTTTTCCTAATTCTCGTCTTTCTTCATAATTATCAAATGGTTTAATTATATTTCTCCACACTTTAGAAACATTACGAATTGCCCCCTTTATGGAATTATAAAAATTTAAAGAATATTTGAGAACCACTTTTACTTGGTCTTCAGGTATTTCAAAAAGAGTAATCATATTTGCTGTTGGAGGGAAATCTGCAATTATTATATTGAATTGAATCTCTTGGGTATTAACATCTTCAGCATCTAATATTTTTTGAAAAAACATCGCATTTTTTAATGCTAATGGAATTGAATCAGCTGTAAATGTGGTATCTATAAATTTTTCAATTTGAGGTATCTTTCCTACAAGAGGCATTTGCTTCATTAGAGTTTTCATTTTTTCTATTAAATCCTTTGTGTATTTTCTTGCATAACTATCTGCATCTGGTTCAATCCCCCAAAGGTTGTTTGTTAATGCCGTAACCTTATTTCCAATCTCTATTTTAAATAAATCGCTTAGATTATGAGCCATATCAAAAGAAATAAGTAATATTTTTTTTTTAGGAAGTAAGTCTGAAAGTAATACTGCAGTAGCAGCACTGATAGAGCTCTTTCCTACTCCTCCCTTTCCCCCTAATACAATAATTTTTTCCATGATGAATGTTTTGTTTAAAACCTCTGATTTACTATATCAAAAATAAAAATTATATAAAAAACTAACTGAATAGGTTCATTTTAAATTAGCAAAAAATATATTGATTGATTTATTTTATAAAAATATAATACTAATTAGTACCATCAATATAAATTAAAATTTCAAGTAAATTTACCCATCATATTAGAACATTTAAAATAATAAATTAACATATAAAATATTCAAAACTTTTCACCAATTATTAAAAAAAAATAATCAAAATTATAAATAGTTCAATATTTCAAAATAATTCAGACTTATAATTATATTTAAGAAGTAGGTTCATAATTCAAGCTTAATAGAATTTATAGATTTATATCAATAGGCAATATTTAAGAATTTCAATAAATATATTCTTATTTAAATGGCTAAAAAAGATTCTGCTTCTATTCTATGAGTCTTCCTTTTGATTTATTGGACAAAAATAAAAAAAAGGAAGTGATTAAAATTACAAGTCAAAATGAGTTTACAACTAAATATATCATCGAAGTAGAATGTACCATTAAAGGTGTTGTTGAGAAATCAGATATAGTTGGAGCTATTTTTGGGCAAACTGAGGGCTTACTTTTAGATCTTGATTTAAGAGATCTTCAAAAATCTGGAAGAATCGGCCGTATTGAAGTAGAAACCGAGGCAAAAGAGGGAGTTTCTAGTGGAATTATTAAAATTCCATCCTCATTAACGAGAAAAGAAACCGCTTTATTGGCTGCGACAGTTGAAACAGTCTCTAGAGTTGGTCCATGTGAAGCAGAATTTTCTCTTATCGAAATCCGAGATGTTCGTGAAAAAAAAAGAAAGAAAATTATAGAAAGAGCAACAGAACTTCTGAAGGAATGGGATCAAAAGTCTTTGGAACAAAGTGAAATTGAAGAAAAAATTGATAAAGATATCAAACTTGGTGAAATAATTTCATGGGGTTCAGAAAGTCTCCCTGCTGGTCCAGAAGTGGAAGATAATCCAGATTTAATTATTGTAGAAGGTCGAGCTGACGTTCTAAATTTATTAAGGATAGATGTTAAAAATACAATTGCAGTACAGGGTACACAAGTCCCTAAATCAGTAATAAAATTAGCTAAGCAAAAAAAAACAGTAACAGCTTTTGTCGATGGAGATCGAGGGGGAACAATTATTCTTAATGAACTTTTACAAGTTGCAAAAATTGATCAAATAGCTAGAGCTCCTGATGGTTTAGAAGTTGAAGAATTAACGAGAAAACAAATGATAAAGTCCCTACAAAACGCAAAATCTACAAAAAATTATAAGGAAATTAAAGATACTGGACATATAGATATCAACGGAAACCTTCAAAGAATCCTAAAAAAATTTAAAATTAAAAATGAAAATGTTATTCCTGATGCTATTAAAAATATTGAAGCAGGATTTGCATTAGGATTTAATAAAAATCTCGAAAAGTTATTTGGGATTCCAGTTGGAGAAATTTTTGAAAAGATTAGGAGCTTTAAAGATACCCAATATTTAATCATTGATGGAATTTTGACAAAAAGACTTCTTTCACTTTCAATAAATATGAAGGTAAAATTCATTGCAAGTAAGAATAAAGAAGAAGAATTAGTTATTCCATCTCATATTTCTGTATATTATTTTAAGTAAAATAATAGAAAATTGGGTGTTTAATTCCCCATTTTGGGTATAAGTGCAAAGATTAATTGTATTATATAAGAAAGAGCACCTAAAATAAGAATTCCAATACCGCATATTTTAAAAACTAAGAAATAATCCTTTCTTTTTGGTTTACTTGCAACTTTAATGATTCTTTTTGAATTTTGGAAAAATATAATTATCCGTTCATATAAACTCGGTTTTTTCTGTTTATTGCTTGTTGAGTATTTTTCATATTTTGGGTAATTAGACACAATAGAAGAAAAGTACTGTAAGATAAAAAGTTATCTCTTAAAAGCATTGTAAAGATCTCAATTAAAGAGCTTCAAGTATATTTGATACGAACAACTCTCTATCAAAAGGTTTCAAGTCCTCGTAGCCTTGCCCCATTCCAATAAAAATAATAGGTTTTTTGGTTTCAAACGAAATTGATAAAGCAGCACCACCTTTTGCATCAGCATCAAGCTTAGTTAAGATATTGGCATCAATTCCAACATGTCTATCAAATTCTCTTGCTTGATATAATACATCATTACCCGCGAGAGAATCTCCAACGAAAATTATTAAATCAGGCTGAGATATTCTGCAGATCTTCTGAATTTCTATCATTAGATTCTTGTCTGAAACTTGACGACCCGCACTATCTATTAGAACAACATCTATATTTTTTGCTTTAGCATGCTCGATGGCGTCATAAGCAACTGATGCAGGATCAGATTTATAAGCGTGTTTTATAGTTCTTATCCCCACTTTATCCATATGATAAGATAATTGTTCAATTGCGGCTGCTCGAAATGTATCTGCGGCAGCAGCTACAATTGTGAATCCATTTTTTTTTAAAAAAAAAGCGATTTTAGCCATAGTTGTAGTTTTTCCTGTGCCATTGACCCCGAGAAACACAATTACATAAGCAGCACCTTTTTTTTTGATTTCAGCTAATAAATCAATTTCTTCTTCAGGTGTCAAAATCTCAGTAATTATTTTCCTTAATGTTTCAAACAACAACTTTTGAGTAGATGCTAATCGACTTATTTGTTCTCCCTCAAATGATTTAATAATTTTATTACAAATCTCATCTGCCGTGTCAATAGCTACATCATTACTCAAAAGAAGTAAGTGTAGCTCATTAATTGCTATATCTAACTTTTTTTCTGTTAGGGTCTTTTTGACAAATGATGAAAAAACGTTCTTTAATTTTTCTAACATAGTTCTCCATAGATCTTTTAAAATAATTAAAAGTATAACGAGTTTGATACAAAAATCTATTTTTATGTATAACCTTTTTGAATTTTCTGGGAAATTTCTTGTAGGTTTACATCAATATTTTGTAGTTGTGTTCTTATAAATTGAATCTGTTGGTTATGTTGTTCAATCAAATTATCAAGAAATTCAATAGCTCCATCTAGATTCTTCTCAATTATCACATCCTGCGGAATAACTAACAAGACTTTCTCCACATCTTTAATAGATGCTTTTACATATATCCTTCCTCCAATTGGAACCAAGATTTCATCATCTTGGTTTACACCCTCTTTTATATTTTCAACCGTCTTTTTAGAATTCATAATAGTTCCCAGCGACACATTTAGAATTTCTAATTGTCCTTGAATCATATCATGCTGATCCTTAAAATATTTGAAGTTATTTAGTAAATCTTGATACTCTTGAGGAGATTCCATAATTCTCTTTCTTTTAATAATTTTTATTCAGATAATTCATGAATTAAATGATCTTGAGATTCTTCCAGTGATATTTCTTTCACTTCTTGAATGTTAATTTGACGTCTGTATATCCCAATTGAAGTAATTTGACTTAATACCTTTTCAAGAGCGTCTTCCTCTTTCATAGCGCGTACTTCTTTTCTAAAAAGATATTTTTTATGATTTTTTTTATAGTTACCTACAATTCTGAAAATTTTAATCTCAGACATAATTAATTTTGACTACTATTTCAATGCCAATAAATAGCATTATATTTTAAAAAATATTAAATTTATCTTTTTTCTGCTTAAAGAGAGAAAAATTTTTAAAGTCTAAGTACAGAAGTGAGTCTCATTAATTCTGGACCCGTAGAGTCCATCCCAAATATTCCACTCTTATCATTAACAATTGCTCCTGAGCTTAAATATGGTACTCCACGATTAACTGTAGAGACATCAACTTCATCAACCTTCAGAACAGAAGAAATATATTCAATTTCATCGTTAGACGCAAGAGGATGAACCAGACAACCATAATTATTAGTTATTGATATTGAACCAGGAAGATAATAATCTGCAAATTCATAAGTAACCGTTTCAACGTCTAAAATATCTTCAATCGTAGTTCTATAATTTTTCAAGAGAGAACTAATTATTGCACCACTATCATTACATAAAATTAAATTTCCAAATGCGTTATCGATTGATTTCAGAACTCCAATTTTATAGGATTCATTCAAGTATGATTTTAAAATATTAAGCTCATCTTCTCTTATAATATGTGGTACTATAATTCCATTTTTATTTGAAGCAGTATATACCCCTAATAAATTGGAATTGTTAACTGTTAGCGGATAAAAAGGCTCCTCAAAAATTGATTTGAATTTTTTAAGGGTTGGTTTTAGTAGTGCTGGAGGATAAAGAATGTAGGAATTATTGGCGATTAAATAAACTCCAACTAAACTCCTCCCAAAAATTTGAGTCTTAAGAATTGCCATTTTTAACCCAAATAGACCACAACTAATCCATCTATATTTTTAGTAGCTCTTATCTTTAACTTTCGTGGTGGTTTCTGTATTCCATGTTGCCAAATGCGCTCATTAACTTCTTGAGTAATAACTAAAGATTCTGGTTTAAAATGACGCGCCATGTATTCTCTTAGATATCTGATAGCTTTTTTAGCTCGTTTATTTCGTGGACCTTTACGAGCTTTAGCAAGGGGGACGATATAGATCCTCTCATCAATAATCTCTTCTTTTGGAGCTTCTTCTTCAATTTCTTCTCTTTCTCCAATCTCCTCTTCAAAAATTTCACTAATTTCTTCTTCTTCAGTAATCTCATCTAAACTAAACTCTTCAATTTCTTCAATAGATTCTTCTGGTTCTTCAGAAGAATCTACTAATTCCTCCTCTAAATCCTCTAAATTAATTTCCTTTTCTTTTTTTGCCATTTTATCTCAGTTTATAATATTCTAGTAATTAATCTCTTTTTATCCTTGTATTTCTCCATGTTCTTCTCGAGTATGGGCTACTTCTCACCTTGCGATTTGTCTTTATCATAACCCAACTTGGAATCGATTGACTTTGTTTCATGGTTTTTGCTCTTCGTAATTTTGATCCTAAATTTTTATTACGAGCCATTTTACATACTCCTTTTATAATTATTTTTTAATTTTATATTCCTTTTTTTTATCAAAAGAAGAAATTTGTTCTAATAGTTTTTTAAATGCATTATCTGGCAATGGAGTAGCACCTCTTAGTTTTCCCGCTTGAAATAATTGAATCAATTGCAACTCTATTTGTTCTGCAAATTGGGGTTTAACCATTCGAATATTTTCTAATCTCTGTCTACCTTCTGGTGATAAAATTTTACGCATAAGCTGGTATTTCTTTCCTTCAAACTCTTTTTGTTGAGCTTCAGCTATTTGTTGCTGGGCTGCTTGTTGTTGTAATTCTGCTAATTTTCTCCTTCTAATATCGTCTAATTCTTCGTCATTACTCACTCTAAATCCCTAACTATTAAAAGTTTTATGTTTTTTGTCTTGAAATTGCATATGCCGTTCTTTCTAACATACTTATGCCTTCAGCTGAAACAACTCTTCCTTCTTTTTCTATGTTATCGAGTAAATTTGCATTTTCTAGTTGTTGTAAGGCCAGGCGTATAATTTTACCACTTCCTTTAGCAGAATGATTAAGTCCTGGTCCTTTTCTATTCCGTCCTCCATAAAATTTTCTTAGTTTATTTACTCCTATTGGCCCATATTTCTTTACTTTTCTAAGAATTGAAGCACATCTGATATACCAAAAATTTTCTGAATCATGTGGTGCTAATTCTTTAAAAAATGCGGTCTTCCAAAATTCTGAACCTTCAGGTGGCGAAACTTCAGGATATTCCTTGAGTTTCTCCGCAATTGCTTCAATGAGCATTTCAGCGTTTAGTAGAAAAATCGACATGTTAATCTTTAATTCTATCCTTCTTTATTAAATATGATACGTTTTAAAAGTCAGAATAAATTAAAAATTTTTCGTATTTTCTGTGTTCTGGGACCATGAGTTATCAAAGAGAATTTAAAAAAACTCTCCTTTCACATCCACATTGCATTTTAGGTAAACAAGGAGTATCAGATGAGTTTATCAGCCATGTTGTAAAGTTACTAAAGAGATTTAAAGTCATAAAAGTAAAAGCATTAAGATCTATTGCTAAAAAATCAAATATAAAAGAATTAGCTCAAAAAATTTCGAAGTTAACGAATTCTTATATAATAGATATTAGAGGTAAAATTTTCATACTTTCTCTTGAAAACATTACAAAATTTAAATAAAAATCCCCTAAGATAATCTAAATGCCTAAACGTAAAAAAAATACAAAACACATAATAAAAAAAATAGCAAAATCCCGAATGCTTTATTTATTTCAAAAAGCTCATGAGATTTTTCCGGAAAATAAAACTTTAGCAGATCGATATGTTTTTTTAGCAAGACGGTACGCCCAAAGAGCTAAAATATCGATTCCTTTTGAGTGGAAAAAACGGATATGCCATAAGTGTAAAAAATTTTTATACCCAGGGATAAATTACAGGGTTAGAATGCATTCACAGAAAAAACGGGGTTCTCATGTCTCTATAACGTGTTTAAATTGCACTAATATAACCCGGTATTATATTAAATCTAAATTTAATAAGAATAAAGCATAAAAATGCCATTAATTATTATCTTAGTAGATTGTGGAATAGAATTAATACCCAGAGAAATAAGACACCATTCTGCTGTGAGAAAAAATTTTTCTTCACAAATCTACGCATCGCAACTATTAGATAATGCCCTACATCACACAGCAATGAAGAATCTGGACAATCCAGGAAAAAGAGGACGTCCAGATATTGCTCATTTATGTTTACTTAATGCTTTAGGATCCCCCTTAAATAAGATTGGTAATTTAAGCTTATTTATTCATACCATAAATAACAAGATTTTTAAATTTGATTCAGATATTAGAATAGCAAGAAATTATAATCGATTTAAAGGATTAATGGCAAAGCTTCTAATTGAGGGTAGTATAAATGCAAATGGAATTCAACTAATTTCTCAACGTGAAGGAACTTTACAAAATCTAATTGACAAATTTAAAAATCCAGAAATTTTTCTATTTTCAAGTAAAGGTAAACTAATTTATGACTATTACAAATTTATTGGTGATACCTCCAAACCAGTCGTAGCAATTATTGGTGGGTTTCAGAAAAGCAAATTCTCACAAGAAATTTTAAATTTATCAAATAATGTAATTTCAATATCAAATTATTCCCTCGATGCTTGGGTGGTTATTAGTAAAATTATTAATTACTATGAATTCTATCATAAAATAATCTAAAATTACTAAAAGCAGAAAAGTTAAAAGAAATTAAACACTTTATTTAATACTAATTTTATTCAAACGGATAACATGCGCTCGTTGTGTAGTGGCTATCATCCAGGACTTCCAATTCTGGGACCCGGGTTCAATTCCCGGCGGGCGCATATTTAGTATCCATATGCTAACCCTTAGTATTTATAAAGAAGATCGTGAAAGGATGGTTTCACGAAGTTTTGAATTATAGAAAAGAAATGATTTTTTTTAAAATATTTCAAAAACCATACAATTATATATACATAATTGTATGTTACAGTTGAAAAAACGCCCGCTAAATACATTCCATTTCCATATTAGATCACTTCAAAAATAGTGTTTAAAAGGCGTTTTTTCGCTTTTTATGTTTTCCTCTTTCAATTAATCTTAAATTCTTTATTTTATTATTGACCAATACTAAAACATTCATTATCATAATGGTCAAATACATTTATAAAGAATTTAAGTCTGTTATAAATAAGTTAAAATATCCAGATTCATGGTTTTGGTCGCGTTATACTTTAAATACATATTCAGGATGTGCTCATGCCTGTATATACTGCGATGCACGAAGTGAACGATATTACATAGACGATTTCGAAAATGAAGTGATTATAAAGACTAATTTTGACAAAAAACTGGATCAGAGACTTAAAAAAGCTCGTACATTATTACCTGATGTAATTGCTCCAGGTGGCGTAAATGATGCTTATCAACAAATAGAAAAAAAGATTGAACATACGAGAAAAGTCTTGAAAGTTATAGCAAAATATAAATTTCCAATTAATATCGCTACTAAGTCAAAACTAGTTACACGAGATGTTGATATTCTTAAAAAAATTGCAGACGACACATGGTGTACTATAGGATTCTCTATATCAATTATAAATGAAGAATTAGCGAATTTCCTAGAACCTTATTCTTCTCTACCTTCGGAGCGACTTGAAGCATTAAAAAAAATAAAGAAAGAAGCTCCTAATATTCAAGTTGGGACATATTTCATTCCTATAATCCCATTCCTAGAAGATAATGATGAAAACTTAGAAGACGTAATAAGAAAATCTAAAGAAGCTGGTGCCGATTTCGTATTATTCTCGCCGGGATTAACGCTGCGCGATTCTCAAGCAGGATACTTTTTTAATAAATTAAGAAATAGTAAATATATGCATGTCGAGAAGCTTCTTAAGAACCTTTATAAGGGGGAAATGCACCCACCATCCGATTATTGTAAAAAAATTAATTCTAAATTATTGAAATTATCTCAAAAATATGGAGTTAAGATTCGGGTAAAACGTTGGATTCCTTCAGATTACCGTAAATGGAATTATAAGGTTTCAGAATTACTCTTAAATAAAGAATACATAGATTCACTGCAAACAGGTAAGTCGAATAAATCTATGATGTGGGCAGGTTTGAACCTTAATAACCTTGAAGAATCAATTCTAGATGTTTATAGAAGAGGAGAATTACATATATTAAAAAGTTTCAATTCGAAAATAATAAATTTTGTTAAACCATACTTAGAAAAAAGTAAAGAAATAAAACAGAAAAAAGGATTAGAAAAATTTCTATGATAGAGAAAATAACCCAAGAAATAATTGAAGAATTGAAAAATACATCTCCCAAATTAACTCCCGAACAAATTACTCGAAGGAATAAAATACTGAATTCATATAATCCTAATTTTTTAGGTTATGGACATAAGATCTCTGATATAGAAAAAATTACAAAGGCCATTTATAAGAAAATTGAATGCAACTATGAAGATGCTGTTTCTATATTTAAAAATTTAGTTAGTTCAAATGTTCATGAAGAGAAATTTGCAGGGATTTTTTTTCTTAATCATTTTAACAAGAATTTCAATCACGCTACTATAGATTTGTTTGAAGATATGATTTCTAACTATTGTGATACATGGGCAATTTGCGATAGCAGTTGTATCAGAGTTATTGGACCATATTTGGGAAAGAAAAATAATAAAAAATTAGCTGAAAACACCATTGAAAAATGGTCTAAATCTGAAAATCTTTGGGTTAGAAGAGCATCAATAGTAATTCTACTTAAAATTATAATGATTAAAAAAGGATTTGGCGAGGATTATGTATTTGAATTTGTAGAAAAAATGCTTAAATATACCGAAGACTATACTCAAAAAGGAATTGGTTGGCTCCTAAAAACTTGCTCAAAATATAAACCTGACTCAATTTTCAACTACTTAATGATGAATAAAGAAAGTCTTCCCCAACTAATTCTTAGATATGCTAGCGAAAAATTACCTAAAGAAAAAAGGATGTGGATATTAAAAAAATAAAAGATTCAAATCAAACGTTATATTAATCTTTTGTCTCATTTTTCATTATAGTAACTATAATTAGAATATGGAAGTTATACTCAAATGGATATTAATAATATAAAATGTCCGAAATTTGCTTGGATAATAATGATTTGCCTTGGTTGCTTTGATTTGTTTAGAGGATTTATGCATACTGTCATACTTGAATTTGCAGCTAACAACATTTTTGTAATTGATTTATCTGGCGGCGTGGATAATCAGATGCTTTTATTAGGGATCTTTGGAATTTCAAATTATCTCACGGGAATTATGTTCATATTGATTGGACTTAAAGCTCGACAATTAGTCCCAATAATACTTCCTGTAATACCAGCTATTTATTTTTTAGGGGCAGCATTAATTTCTAGGGTTACAACCCCAACTGCCCAGTTAGGGGGAGGTCCCTACATGCTGGTATATTTTGCGGTTTGCATAGCAGCATCTTTAGCAATCTTGATCATAAAAATTAAACATAGAATGGAAAATAAATAATATATCAGTCTTAATAAATAAGCTGAGAAATCTTGAGAAAATAAAATTCTATAGAAAAAAATTTATATGATATTTTTCCCTTTTTAAATTACGAATTTTGATATTTTAAAAACTTGAATGTTTTATGAAATAAAAATTCTTAATATCGCCAAGGTGGCGTAGTGGGTTTTCTTTTTCTGAAGATCCGCGAAACCCGGGAACGCACTAGACTGAAGATCTAGGTATCGAGAGTTCAAAGAAAAAGCCCTTTTCGAGTTTTTTGGAATCTCTCTCCCTTGGCATTATATAACCATTCATTTCTTTCAGATTTACAAAAGATATAAATAGAGGGCTATATATTATTACTTTTCTTTTATAAATCAAATTTTTATATTATGTTCTTTAATGATTGCATTGTTCACTGCCTTCTGATAAAGATTTAAAAAAGACTCTTAATTTACATGTTTAGATTCATTATGAAATATGATTTTGATAGAATAATCGACCGTTCTGGCACTAACTCAGTTAAATGGGATAAAGATTTTCTTAAAGAGCATTTTAAAACCGATGATGTTTTACCTCTTTGGGTTGCTGATATGGATTTCCAATGTCCTCAACCTGTAATTGATGCTTTAAAAAAGAGAGCTTCGCAAGAAATTTATGGATATAGCTGGTATAAAACACCTACATATTTAAATGCGGTTTCAAATTGGATGAAACGAAGACATGGATGGGAAATTGATAATGAGTGGATAATATTCAGTCCTGGGATTGTTCCAGCTATTTATATGTTAGTTCAAACGTTTACTAATGTAGGAGAGAAGGTAATTGTCCAACCACCTGTGTATTATCCCTTTTTTAGTGCTATAGAAAATAATGGACGTGTACTATTAGCAAATCAATTACATTATGAGAATCAGAGATATACTTTTGATTTTGATGATTTTGAAGTGAAAGCTAAGGACCCGCTAACAAAGATGTTTATTCTCTGTAGTCCTCATAACCCTGTTGGACGCGTATGGACTGAAAAAGAACTTAAAAAACTTGGAGACATATGTTTAGAGAATGATATCTTAATAATTTCAGATGAGATTCACCATGATCTGATCCTTTCAGGTTATAAGCATACTCTATTTTCAACAATCTCAAAAGAATTTGAGAATAATACGATAATGTGTACCGCACCAAGTAAAACATTCAATATTGCTGGTCTAAAAACTTCTAATATAATTATTCCAGATGAGAAAAAGAGGGAATCATTTTCAAATACAATTTCCAAGAGGAATAGTGTTATGAGTCCTAATGCGTTTGGTATAGTAGCATTAATAGCAGCTTACAATGAAGGGGAGGAATGGTTAGATCAAGTTTTAAAGTATATTGAAGCTAATTTTGAATTTTTAAAGAATTTTATTAAAGAAAATCTCCCTAATATTGATTTCATTGATCCTGAAGGAACCTATCTTGCTTGGTTAGATTGTAATAGATTAGGGATGGATGATGAAAAACTTAGCGATTTTATGCTTACAAAAGCAAAAGTAGCATTGGATGATGGTAAAATATTCGGTCCAGGTGGAGAAGGATTTGAGAGAATAAACGTAGGATGTCCACAATCGATCTTAAAAGAATGCATGAACCGGATATTTAATGTGTTATGTGGAACATAAATCCTTTTAGATCAATAAAGTAGCGGGTTTTGACTTCTTCTCAAGTCATTATTGATGAAAACCCTAAAGTTTTCATTATTTTCATCAATAAATTCCCAAAATTCATTATATATATCTTCAAGAGACATATTTTTTTTCTGAGAATTATTCTTTTGATTTTGAAGGGTAACCTCAGTTTTTTTTTTAGTTTCTCTAGGTTTATATTCAAGATAGTTACCTTCTAACACCAAATTCTCAAATAATGTGTCATCATCGAATTTAGAATCGTTAAAATTCGAACTGTTAACTGGATTTACATCATTTTCAATTTCAAAATCTACTCTCTGATAACCTCTAACCTGAAAATTTTTATCTACAAATGCTTGAAATTGGTGTTCACATACTAGACCATGAGCTATTGACATAGTTGTTAACTGTTTGGCTTCAGCAATAACCGATTTAGGAATATCTAGAAATTTCTTGGCTTTACACACTGGACAAATAAATTCAACCTTCGATGTGTCAATTTTTATGTTATTCTTTACTTCTGTGACTGCCATTATAACACCTTCTTATAATTATCTAAAAATAATAATAAAAACCCCATTTATTAGCTAAAAATAAGAATAAGATTTAAGAAAAGAGAGATAATGTATTAAGTAATTTATTAATAAGCTAAATTACGCATTATCAGGATCAAATTTTATATTCATATTACTTTTGTTTAATTCAAAATTAATATCTAAATTTGATACAAGATCACTCTCTATTTTAAATGTGTGTTCACCTTCTGTAAACATCTCTAAAGAATTCTCGTCTAATTTGATTACTAAGCTAACACTATCGCCTAAAGCAATAGTTCTCCCACTAAGTTTACCTTCTAGAATCTCAGTTATATTAAATGATTCTCCTTTATGATAAATTAATAAACGATTGGTTATATTATCCAAGTTAAAACTTTCCTTTGAAAAATTTAATGGATTATCATCCAAGAGGAATCTACCATATTGTGATAGATCAAGTGTATCTGGATCAAAATCTTTTGAACTAAAATCCCCAATTTCAATTTCTTCAGGAATAACAAATGGTATAATTAAATTTAACACTTTTAATTGAAGTGAATCTGTTTTTCCATCTCCATTAGTGTCTACTGTAAAAACACTTTCTTTTGGGGGGAAAATCTTCTTTAAAAGTACTTTAAACGCAGATAAATCATATGAAATAAACTGTCAACCCACGAATTTTTCTATGAATTATTTATAAATCTAAATCTTTAAAATATTAATATTTTTCTACTTCAGAAATCTTTACAGGACGATTTTTTTCATATGACTTCTGAGCAGCTATCGCTATTAGAACATTTTGCAATCCGTCTTCTCCGTTTGGCTTAGGTTCTATATTTTTATGTAAACATTCAAAGAAATTTATCAATTCGGCCGAATAAGATTCCATATATCTTTCCATGAAAAAATATGGAATCTTGTCAATATTAGTACATTCAGCAGTATAAACGCGAACTGTATTAGTAGCCTCATTATCCGCCACCACACATCCTTTAGAACCAAATACTTCAACACGTTGATCATAACCGTAAACTGATTGACGAGAATTATCAATTATTCCTATCGCACCGCTTTTAAATTTCAAAACTGCTACAGCAGTGTCTATATCACCAGCTTTTCCAATTTCAGGATCGATAAGTACCCCTCCTGTAGCATAAACTTCTTCGACCTCACTTTCCGCTTGGAATCTTGCCATATCCCAATCATGAATAGTCATATCAAGAAAAATGCCCCCTGAAACTTTTATGTAATCTATTGAAGGTGGCGCAGGATCTCGAGAAGTAATTTTAATAATTTGGGGTTCACCAATTTGACCAGTAGCAACTGATTCATGACATCTCATAAAATTACGATCGAAACGTCTATTAAATCCAACCATGAGTCTTATTCCGGTTTTATTAACAACAGAGAGTGTTTCTCTAATCCTTTTTATGTCAGTATCAATAGGTTTCTCACAAAAAACATGTTTATTTGACTTAGCAGCTTCCTGAATAAATTTCGCGTGAGTATCTGTTGACGAGCATATTATGATTACTTCAATTTTAGGATCATTAAAGATATCATCTGTATTGGATGTGAGTTTTGGTACTCCTATTTGCGTTGCCCACTGTTTTAAAATATCGTCTATTTTAATATCAGCCACAATTTTTAAATTGGCTTTAGGTATTTTCCGTAAAAGATTTTCAATATGTATTTTTCCAATTCTACCCGCGCCTATAACACCGACAGTAAAATTTTTTACCAAGATATCTCGCCTATAATTTTAAACATTGAGAGCAATTAAGAACTATAGATTTATATTTACTTAAGTCTAAATTGATTTAATTAATTAAATTTTTATTATCAAACAATAAAAGTGTTAGCTTAATGAGTGGAACTATTCAAGTTTATAAATTTCGCTGGATTGTACTTCTACTATTTATGTTTGTAAACATAACACTACAAGTATTATGGATTAGTTTTGCCCCTGTAAGGAGCCTTGCTGAAACTTTTTATGGAGTTGATACACTTTCAATTGATCTGTTAGCATTGAGTTTCATGATAGTATATATTCCTTTTACGTTCCTATCAGCTTGGATTATTGATAAATACGGATTTAGAATTGGAGCAGGAATTGGTGCCTTAATCGCTGGAGTATTTGGATTTTTAAGATTTTTCGCATTTAATGATTATTTGCTTGTACTGATATTTCAGATAGGAATTGGTATAGGACAACCTTTCATTCTTAATGCAGTAACAAAATTGTCCGCAAATTGGTTTCCTGATGAAGAGAGAACAACTGCGACAGGTATAGCGTTAATTTCTCAATTTATAGGGATTGCTTTAGCTATGTTTATTACTCCACTTCTAGTAACAACAAATGATCTTTTGCCTATGTTACTTACCTACGGAATATTATCTGTGATCTCTGGAGCTTTATTTATAATATTCATTAAAGATAAGCCCCCAACTCCTCCCACAAGAGAGCCTCTGGAAGAAAAAGTGTTAATGTCTGATGGTTTAAAGAAATTATTTAATAATAAACACTTTATTATTCTATTTCTTCTCTTTTTCTTAGGTCTTGGAATTTTTAACACAATAACTACTTATATCGAAGGAATTGTAATACCAAGAGGATATGATAAAAATTTTGCGGGAATATTAGGTGGTTTAATGTTATTAGGAGGAATTGTAGGTTGTATCATAATGTCTACTCTTTCAGATAAATACAAAAAACGCAAACTTTTAATACTAATCTCTCTCATAATCGCAACGATTTCTTTGTTCATAATTACGTTTACATCTAATGATATTTTATTACAAACTTTCGGGTTTCTTTTAGGTTTCGGTCTACTTTCAGCAGGACCTGTGGGTTTAGAATATGCTGTTGATTTAACCAAACCTGTACCAGAATCAAGCTCTAATGGAATGTTGATGATGGTTGGACAAGTCGGTGGTATCCTATTAATTCTAAGTTTAGAAGGTGTGACATTAAATAATGATTATTGGCCTGCTCTTTTAATCCAATCCATTTTTCTTGTAGTTGCTGTAATTCTTACATTCTTCTTAAAAGAGAAAACAAGTGAATAGATAAATCAATATCAAAACTTTTTTATTCTTTTTTTTTAATTTAAAACTAATAAGTAAAAAAGAGGTTTATTGCTATGAATGATCAAGAAAATGAAAAGGATATTGAATTAGATGAAGACGTTGAAACTAGTGATCAAATTATTGAGAACGAGAAAAAGCAAGAAGAAATTAGTATTAAAAAAAGTGAAGCTTGTCAATTTAGAACTAGTCATCCAGAAACTTTGGAAATTAATGAAAATGACCCATTTTATAGAGATCCATTGGTTAATATAATAGAAAATAAAGATTTATATTACATTCTGGTAGAATTACCCGGATTAGACAAAAAACATGTAAAAATTTCCTTACAGCAAGAAGTATTAGAAGTACGGGGAGAAATTGCAATAATAGACAAAGAAAAAAAGGAGGAGAAAAAAGACAAAGAAAAAAAAGAAAAAGATAAGAAAAAAGAGAAGTATAAGGAAATAAAGGGTGATTATATTATGAGAGAAATTCGATCCTCCAACTTCTTTAGATGTTTTCATCTACCTGAGGACATATCTCCAGACGAAATTGAAGCAAGCTTTAAAAATGGTATTCTACGATTGAAAATCCCTAAAAAAACCTCCAAAATTAGCGAAAAACAAGAAATAGAGATTAAATAATTTTACCAAAATAAAAATATTAAAAGAAAAAAGTATATATTAATTAAATTTCTGCTCCGCAATATGAACAATATTGTGCTGCATCTTTTGTTCTGGGTGTCCCACAATTAGCACAGTATTTAGCTCGTTCTTCAGAAACTGCTTCTTTTTCTGGAATTGATAAGTGCTTTATCTGACCTGTTGTAGTATTGAATTTTCCTCGAAGTTGACCATTGGCTTTCAAATCTAAAATAATTGAATGAATATCTTTTCTTGATATTCCTGTAACTCTAGAAACATCCTCTACTTTCGCTTCTGGATTATCTTGAAATTCTGCTAAAACTAAATTTCTTAATTTACTTCTATTAGTTATTGCATAAATCTGGCTTACTAAAATAGCTGCTCCTATGCCAATTAAAATAAAACCCCACCACGATCCCCAATTGTCCATTAATGTGGTAATTCCCCAATAAAAAAAAGCTCCCGCGATTATTAAAGTACATATTGAGAAACCTTCTGAATATTGATTTCTTTCATATTTCACATTAAATCACTAATATCATTTTTTCCATAATTTGAATAGAATATTGGTTATTAGTTTTGAAATTTTATAAATATTTAGATTATATAATCAAACTAACCAAAGAGAGATTTTAATTTAATTTGTCTTGACACATTTATTAATAATGTCAAATATTTGGGAAAAATCTAATTGGTCATCTAATAGTGTTATAATTATTTTACCCATAAACTTAATTGAAAAAATATAATAGTTACTTGCATGAATTAAATTAAAATCAGGCGTATGAACTCCAATTTCTGACGCAATTTCTTCAGCTAATTCATATAATTGCGACATATTTAACCCTATTGATGTTTTATTAAATTCTTGGCTAATGTATGACTTAATTACAGCACCATTTTCAGAAGTAATTAAAACAAAATATAATCCGGATCCTCCAAATTCTTTGATTAAAGAGTCTAAAACATCGTCGACTTCAAGACTTGCTGTCATTGTGATATAATTTAATGGTTTGCTTATATATAATTTTAGGTAAAATTTAATATTTCTATTCAATATCTTATGGTATTTACATTACTTATAAATAGATGTTTAAAAAACCATGTTAGAATACTATTTATATCTCAAAATATTGATCAATAATATTTTCAAAGTCATGAAACGGACTTAAATCTCCTTTAAACCCTTTTACGTGAGAAAAATAATATGTATCTAAAAACTCTTCTACAATTAATTGCATGTATCTTTTAATGTTTTCAGTACGTTTATTTTTATCAATAATATAAGCAAATATAACATTACTCTTAGTTTTTAAGAATAAATGACAACCTCCAAGATTTACATCTTCAAGTTTTAATCCATATTCTTCTCCAGCGATAAAATCTTGAGCATAAATTAATATAGCTGAAATAAAACCAGCAATTTGGAAATTGTTATTTGCCATGTTAGGTCTATTTTTATTCACTTTTGAGAAATATAAAAACCCAGCCTTATCTATGATAAAGATTCCTATTAATCCCTTTGCCTTAGGAATGTTAACTATATTATTACAAATTTTTTTTATCTCTGTTTCTGACGTATTAGAACTTATGCTAGCAAAAATCCTTTTTGATAAATAATAAAGATGAGTATAGTTCATCAGATTCTCTGTTTTATCAATATACATAATGATTAGCTTTTCACCGTGCTCTCTTTCAAAGAAATTAACATAAACAATTAAATTCCCAATAGCATCTTTTATGTATCCCTGTCTTTTAGTAATTAAAACATTTTTATACAAATCAATGATTTTCCTTGTAAGTGTAATTCCAATTCCTTTCTGGAAATAAATTTCATGATCCCCTTTTAAATTTATTTTTGAGATACTAAAACCCCGTAACTGGAAAACCTGTGAGTTATCCTCTAAACTTTGGTAATTTTTATTTACAGTAATCATTATATTAATAAAATAATATAATATTTTTGTGCTTATTTTTCATTTTGTGTTAATAAAATAATCACGTTTAAAATATTTAAATCTTTTTTGATTACAAGTAATTATCGGATTACACTTTTTGACAACAAAAAAAAAGAATAAATGAAAATGATAAAGCCTTGGATTTATCTTAATATAAAGAAAATAAAAATAAAAAAAAAAAGGATAAACTAGTTCATCTCAATGTCTCTTCATCTAATGTTAAGGAATTCTTTAATTCTTCTGCTAATGTCCCTAATTTGTGGGCAGTAGAAGTTACCTCTTCCATTGAGGCTGTTTGTTGCTCTGCAGAAGTACTTATCCCTTCCATTGCACTAAATGAATAATTAATTTTGTTAATAACTTCTTTAATCTTATTGTTTGTGTCGCGGACTGCATCTTTTGATTCTTCTGCCAATTTCCTAACTTCATCTGCAACCACAGCGAAACCTCTCCCTTGTTCTCCTGCTCTACCTGCTTCAATACTCGCATTTAATGCTAATAGATTTGTTTGATCTGAAATATTTGTTATAATACTCATAACACTGTTAATTTCATTAGTTGATGTCATAACGTCTTGAGTATTTGATGTCATTTCTTGAGTTGATGACGCAATTTCTTCTGATGCTGCATTGACTTCACTTGCACTTGCAGCTAATTCATTAGCAATATTCGCAACATTTATGCTAGCATTCGATGCCGCTTCAATTACACCTTTCATACGATCACCTGATCTTTCAAGTTTTTGTTCTAAAAATGGAATAACGGCAAAAAATAACGCAACTACTCCAATAAACAAAGCAAAACTTTCGCCAAAAGCATCGGCATAATCACTATTCCATAATTGCCACTTGTCAAGAAGATTCCCTAGAGTATATAGGGCACCCCCAATTACAGAAAATACATAAATAGCATTAGTTGGTGTTCTTTTTTTATAATAAATAAACACAGATACTATCACTGCAATAAAAAAGAAAAACATACCCACAAAATTTAAACCTCCGTCAAGGAGATCTGCTGGATCTATTTGAAATAGCATTTATTTCTTCACTGCTCCTTTTTTGATGTTTAATTTGATTTGTTTTCCTTTTAAAACTTTACTGTAGTACTCAGAAATTGCTGCGAGACAGAATAAAATTCCTGCCATCATTGCAAAAAAGTGCTCCATGAAATTAAAGGTGTCAGGCAAAATTGCAGCTTCTAGGTTTGTAGATAGAAACGTTATAAAAACACAGTAATAACCTGGAAACCATTTCATGATATCCCGTCTCTTCTTGAAAAGGTATGGAGAAAAAGCTACTGGAATAGCTAAGATTATCAAGACTGTTAATTCATTAATTTCCAAACTCGGCATTCATTAATCACTTCCTAAATGTTTTTTATAAAACCATTCTATAAAGTAAAATCCCTTCTAATGAATTTACTTTACAAAGTTTTTTTATAACTAATAATTGTTTTTGTATATAAATATTATTTTTTTGACCATTTTTTACTTTATAAGCACAAATAAAATAATTTGAAGGAAATAATTTCCAATTAATTATAACTTCAAGATTTTATATGTTTAATTTAACGAGTATGCAAAATGTTGAATCTGAAGAAAAATGGGAGCTCAATTTGCCGTTATATTTTATAAGAATAAAAATTGGGCCTGGCAGGATTCGAACCTGCGACTTTGGGTTAAATGGACTTATCCACTTAATATCCCAGTCCGAAGCCGGGCACCCTATCCAGACTAGATTACAGGCCCTAAAATTCAAGTCTAAAAATTGATTAGTTATAATATTTTCATTCATTATATCTAAAAAATCTTATTAAACTAATAAAGCAGAAAAAGCAAAATTCTTCTTAATTCTATTTCTTAAAACCATTATTTAAATATTCTACAAGCATTCGAAATAATTTTATAAATCTTAAACCTTGAGAGAGATCTCCATCAACATTTATGATTCCTTTCATAAAAGCGTCAATGCCATGCATTTCACGCTTTAAAATTTTAATTAGTATGTTTTTAGTGTATTTAACTCTAAAGGATGCATACCTATTTAATCCTTTTTTATAAATAATTGAACCATTAGATACTTTTAACCAAAATTTAAAATTAATATCAGTAATTAGAATCTGGTATATATCCTCATAATCCTCTATTTCTTCTCGCAATTCTTCAGTAGTTCTGAATTTATTTACTGCTAACTTAATGAACTTGTCTAAAACATCAATAAATTCACCATTATGGTTCTCTAAATCATCTAAAACCGAATTGAAACTCTTCGAATCAAGCATAGTACATATATTTGATTCTAATTCAAATATATCATATTGTTATACCTAAATATTCCTTATAATCTACATCGTCTTTTTGCCATATAAATGTTTCTATAAAGTGTATATACATGTTTTCGTTATCTAAATTGTCTCAGAATAAAATTTTTATACTTATCTTTATTTCATTTTTTATAGAAAAATCATAATTTTATATTTTATCTTTTATTTAAAGCTCACAAATAAAGCCCACATAGTGTAGTACGGTCTAGCATTCGGGACTGTCAATCTCATGTTATTTAGACAGAGTACAGAGCTCCTGCGACGCGGGTTCAAATCCCGCTGTGGGCGCCATTATAAAATTGACTAATAATTGATTTATTGTTTACTCTTAATTGCTAATGTAGCCATAGTATTAATAATTAGAATTAATAGACAATAATTTGAATAATCAGAGTTCTCCTTTTGAATTAATTATCTTTAACCCAATTTAATAAGCGACACAAATAAAACCTTTTTATATCATTATAACCTTTTAATATTGTTATTTATGTAATATATATATAAAAAATTCTTAAAAATATTTAATAACATTACAAGAAGGTTGAAAATTAAAATGGTTGACGAATCATTATTGAAAAAGATAAAAGCAGCCCAAGATGCTGGGGCCGCCTCTGCTTCTGCTGAGGATTTATTGCAGATGTATGAATTTGTAAAGCAAATCTCGAAAGAAAATGAAGATCTCAAAGAAGAACTTGAAGATATGGACATAGCCATATCGATGGTTATCAGTGATGCTGATAAAAAATATTGGCTTACAGTAAAGGAAGGAAATTTAGATTTTGGTGAAGGGGATGTTGATAATCCTTCATTCACGATGTCCTCGACGCTTGAAGTTGGTGCAGGTATTCTCATGGGGGAAGTTGACGCTACCAGTGCATATATGGCAGGAGATATTACTGTTGAGGGGAATCTTCAAGATGCGATGGCCTTTCAGGAAATTATCGAATTAGCATTAGAAGCATACGAAGATCTCGTAGAAGATTTGTAAGAGAGTAATAAAAAGAGACAACCTAAAAGAGTTTCAAAGATTCTTTTCTTTTTTTTTTAATAATTTTTAATTATTATTTCAATTTTTTTTTCTAGTTTCAGTTCCTTTTTTTATTAAAATGGAGAAAATCCACTATATTAAATTGTTGAAAATTAGCATGAGTCGTGTATTATTCCTGTATTATTTTGCCTTAAAATTACATTTTAAAAAATTTAATTAGTTAATGAAAAAAATTAAATCTCTATATTTTTATTACTTTTTTAAAGGTATTTACGGACAAAATTAGGGGTTTTACCAAAAAAATGATTAATCACCAATTAAATGAAGCCACTAATAATTTGATTAACCAACAGTTTTACTTGGATGGTCATGATTTAATTATTGGTAGAACACCTGAAATTTCAATTAAAATAAGTAAATCTGGGCAAGTGATAAGAAAGTTTAAAGATTTATTCAATACAAATTTAAATTTATTCTTAGAAGGAGACTACTATAAGTTTTTAAATCGATTTAAGAAAATTAAAGGTTTGGATGATAATTATATTAAGGAAATTTACCAAGATCTTCAGCTTAAGTTTGAAAATCTAAGAGATACAGAAAATATAAATATAATCGTATTATACTCCCTTGTCTTGAATTCCCTCATATCAAGTATCAGAGATCTCAACTTTGGAGAAGCAATTAAAGAGATTAAAAAGCGTATACAAAAAAGGTTAACTATACTTCAGAATAAAATTCAGGAAGAACTAGATGAATTATTTATGAAAAATGATGAAAACATATCAATCTTGTATAATCTCTCTTACCTTGACACTTTAGCAGAATCTTTTAATTATAAGAAAGTAGCTCACATCTGTAAAATTCAAAAGAGTAAATTCATGAACCGAATCGTTGAACTTGTGATTTCTTCAAACACATAGATTAATTAATTGATTGAACTTTAATTAAATCATTAAAAAAAACATTAGCAAGTGCTTTTATGACATTTTCTCTCAAATTCTTATCAGTTATTCTTATTC
The DNA here is from genome assembly GCA_016839915.1 of Promethearchaeota archaeon. Classification (GTDB taxonomy): domain Archaea; phylum Asgardarchaeota; class Lokiarchaeia; order Sigyniarchaeales; family SOKP01; genus Loki-b32. Next base: position 15,123 of record JAEOTH010000021.1, on the reverse strand, counting down.
TATCTGAAAACTCAATTTGAATTGCTCGGCTATTTGGTATACGAGAAGCTCCGTATTTTGTTGTTATATAACCACCTGTCAATACATACTCTTTTCTTCTAGGATGCCCCGGAGCAATTGCTATATCTAATTGAAGTAATTTTTGGATAATTGTTCCACGAATGTTTTTTCCCCAATTTCTTTTTGGAACTGGTTCAGGACAAAATGTACCTAGATTATTTGTGCCTAAAATTACGTCCACATCTCTAAATCCAGGAGGACGATTGTCCTTTTCAAAACCATGTATGTCAATTAATAGTGAATTACCAAATTTCGTCAGATTATTGTAAACCCATTCTTTTATTTTATTGTGGTAGAATTTATATATCTCTCTGGCTATTAATGAATTTTGGTTGAATGCTTCTTGCTCTTTACGATTTAAATCAATTTTACTTCGTCGAACCTTTGAACTAATGTAAGAGGGATTTTTGAATCCTAATTTTTCTTCATTAAAATTGATACTAATTTGCTCAATTAAGTTTATAGCTAATTCCACTGTTCCTTTATCAATTCCTAAAATTCCTTTTAATCTTTGAGGTATAGCATTACACTCAGATTGTCCACCATGAGGAACAGATACAATTAAAGGTAAATTACCATCTTTAAAATCTATGAAATCTCTCAATTCAGGCATTTCTCTGAGATTAATAAATAAAAAAAAATTAAATAATTGGAGAATTATGAAAAGTCAAATATCGAAGTATAATGAAAACGCTGATCCAAACACCAAATCCTATTATACCAAAAGTATAATATGCAAAAGCACTTTTTTCTTTTTCAAACGTAAGATATGCAAATAACCACGTACCAAGTCCTCCAACTCCGCATAAAAGAATGTCAGTGGTCATATTCTGCCAGCTGTCTGGTCGATTTTCGAATTTCCATCCTAAATTAAGAAATAGTGTATGTTCAATTACTTCCCAAATTATCGCACACACAATCGTAAGAATAAAAACAAACAATAAAGAGAAGATTGGAATTCTACCTTTTTTTTTTGGTATAGTATAAAATAATGACCAAAATAAAAATAAACCAATCCCAAAACAGAGATGACCGATAGAATAAAAATCAAAAAGAGCAATTCCTACTTCGTCAGTTGTTGTCGCAAACCATTCATTGAATAACATATTCTCAACATCTTATTCGATTTTAAGTATTACATCACGTAAAACTAATTTAAGTTTAAGTATTATACTGAACAGAAATTGAAATTGGAAAAATTATAAGAGTGGTAAATAATTAGAATTTACTTGATATAGTAGTACGGATGAATAATTTGATTAAAGATTCTGCTTTAGTTGTATATTATTATAAAAATAATATCTATAGTATCAATGCTCTAATCGGAGCATTAGAAACAGATAATTACTTTGATGATATTAATATCTATTTTATTACTAAAAAGGATAAATTAATTAATGGTTTAAAAGACATAATAAAAAAGCATAGAATAGTAATTGTTGGGGTTTCCTTTTTCACTACTCAATTATGGGAAATTTATGACTTAATTTCAACTTTAAGGAATAAATACAATGATCAGGCAATTTATATAGCAGGAGGCTCCCATCCTACTGGTGACCCTCTTGGTGTACTTAAACTTGGATTTGATTTTGTCGTTGTAGGTGAAGGAGAGGAAACTCTAAGAGAATTATTGAAGAAAGTAGAGATAGATTCTGCTTTTGAAACTGTAAAAGGTCTTGCTTTTATTAATGATTCTAATGAATATATTTTCACAGGAAAAAGAATACCTATTAATTTAAATGATTACCATCCATTTCCTTTAAAAAATCAAAGGTTTGGAGCGATAGAAATAACAAGAGGATGCCCTTATGTTTGTTATTTTTGTCAAACACCTTACATTTCAGGTACAAAACCAAGACATAGAAGTATAAAATCGATTTGTAGATATGTGAAAATTTTAAAGAATTATTATGGTGATAATACTGATATAAGATTTATCACTCCAAATGCATTTTCATATGGATCTATGGACGGAAAAGTGTTGAATTTAAATAAACTTGAAGAGTTGCTTAGAAAAATTAGAGAGATAATAGGAAAAAAGAGTCGTATTTTTTTAGGAACATTTCCATCAGAAGTTCGACCTGAACATGTAACTGATGAGACCCTAGCCTTAGTATCAAAATATGCTAATAATGATAACATCACTATTGGAGCTCAATCTGGCAGTCAAAGCATCTTGGATTTATGTCATAGAGAACATTCAATTCAAGATATTTACAATGCAGTAGATTTAACTTTAAGAAGTAATTTAAAAATTAATGTAGATTTTATTTTTGGACTACCTGGTGAAACACCTGAGGATGTTAAACTCACTATTCAAATGATGAAAGATTTAGTAAAAAAGGGTGCCAGAGTCCATGCTCACTCATTTATTCCTTTACCTCAAACCCCTTTTGCCAAAGTACCTGTTAGTCTGATAAAAGATATATATAAAAAAGAAATTAAAACTTTAATATCAAGAGGATTTGCATTTGGTAATTGGAAAAAACAAGAAAGATTAGCAATTAAAATTGCAAAATATATGAAGACGATGAAATTAACATGAAATCTTATTTTCTAATATAAATAATATCTTCCTTTATCTCAATAAAGCCTTCTTTCTCTAATTGATTGAGGATATGATCTACTTTCTCTTTTTCAATAATTTCAATAACTCCTTGAAGATTTGCTATCTCAATCTTTCCTTGTTTAATTAATATTTCAAGTATTTTACCTCTAATTTGCCTTGTTGAGCCTTTAAAGGGTGTTTGCTTGCGATAATGTGCACTTTTTTTACTCAAATCTGGATGAGCCTTTTTGAGCATTACTCCATAATCCATTAGAGCATAATACCATTCCCGAGGCTTAGTTTTATCAATTGTCTTTTCAACGACTGACAAAATCTCTTTATCATTAATCTTACTTTTATTGTGAAAGAAAAAGTAAATATAGACTCTTCTAATATTAGTCTCAATAAAAACTGTAGGTTTATTAAAAGCAAATGTAATAATAGATGATGCTGTATTATGTCCTATTTGTGGAAAAGATTTCAATATCTTTACTGAATCTGGTAATTTGCCGTCATATTCACTAATAACAATTTCCGCAATCTTTTTTAAGGCTATAGCTCTTCTATTATATCCTAAACCTTTCCATTGCTTTAGAACTTCTTCAAGTGATACATTAGATAAAGATAAAAAATCAGGAAATTTATTTATAAATTTTAAAAATTTTTCTGAAACTCTTCCAGTTTGGGTTTGTTGGAGCATAATTTCTGATACTAAAACATTATAAGGACTTATTTTTTCTCTGAAAGGAAATTTTCTTTTATTATTTTTATAATAATCATAGATTATTTTTTGAAATAAATTGATTACTTCAGATGTTAAACCATCTTCTTTAAAAAGCCTATAAAAATCAGTAATAAATAGATATTCACTAATTTTAAACACATAAAAAATAAATAATTAATTTAGAGAAACAGAGCAGAAAAAATGAATTTATGGATTTTAAAATATAATTAATATTTTTTAATCAAGAAAGATCAAAAGCAAATATCGTAACTCCTCCTTCGATTCTCTTGAGTTTAAGTTGATATCCTGAACTGTTAATAATATGAAGCATTGGTTTATTCTCAAGAAGAATCGATCCAGTAAATGTCTTAAAATTTAACTCTTTCCCAATCTGAACCAGATAATTTAATAAAAATTTCGTTATTCCCAATCCCCTCCACCTTTCATGAACTATAAATGCTATCTCCCCAATAGAGGGTTGAATTGTTTTGAAGAATGCCCCCAAAGCGATAACTTGGTCTTCTCCACTTTCACCATTTTCTACTACTAAAATCATATCAGTCTTATAATCAATCGTCACAAGTGGTTGCATCTTCTTATGTCGAAAATCTTTAACAGGGATAAAGAATCTTAAATACCTATCCTTATCATCTAAAGAATAATGAAGTTCTTGAATCATTCTTTCATCTGTAGGCTTAACGGGGCGAATTTTAATAGTTTTACCATTTCTAAGTTTGAGAAAAGTTTCATATTTTTCAGGATAAATACTTATTCTTCCATCAATAGATAGAGGTAATTTTTGATCTGAATATACATACTTCCATTTCTTTGCGTGTTCCAATAACTCTTCGCGAAAATCTGGATGTGCAATATTTACCATTTCAAGTACTCTCTCTCTAATGCTTTTTCCATAGAGATATGCAATGCCCCATTCAGTAACTACATAATGAATGTCTCCTCTTGTTATAACAACACCAGAGCCAGGTTGAAGGAAAGGAACTATTCTAGAGACTAAAGTTCCGTCATTTAATGTTGCAGTAGATGGTAGGGCCATGATAGGTTTTCCCTCCCTTGCTCTTCCGGCACCTCTTACAAAATCAACTTGACCACCAATCCCGCTATAAAATCGATGACCTAAGGAATCTGAATTAACCTGTCCTGTTAAATCAACACTTAAGGCCGCATTTATGGCTACTTGCTTTTTATTTTGACTTATAATATATGGATCATTTGTATAATCGCAAGGATGGAACTCTACCATAGGATTATCATCAACAAAATCATACAATCTTTTTGAACCCATTACAAATGAACAAATAATCTTATCTTTATGTAATGTCTTTTTTTTGCAGGTCACAACTCCGTTTTCCACAAGATCTACTATTCCGTCTGAAAAAACTTCACTATGAACACCCAAATCTTTTTTCTCCATTAATTCTTGCGTTACTGCATTTGGAATCTGACCAATTCCCATTTGAATTGTGGATTCATGCTCAATTAAAGAAGCTACAAATTTAGCTATTCTTGTAGAAATATCATCAAGCTCTCCATAAGTAAATTCAATAATATCATGGTCACTTATCACAAATGCATCAATATCATCCATATGAATAAAAGAATCACCTAGAGTACGTGGCATTTTTGGATTTATCTCTGCTACTACTTGATCAGCAGACTCAGCAATAGGTTTGACAATGTCTATGTTAAGTCCATAACTACAGAATCCATTACGATCTGGAGGACTAACTTGAATTAATGCTGTATTTAGATGCATTTTACCAGATTTAAATAATTTTGGAATTTCTGACAGAAGCATTGGAGTGTAATCTGCTTGACCAGCCTCGATATATTTACGTAATGATTTTCCAATAAAAAATGCATTATGCCTGAATAAATCTTCTATCCCCCCAGCAGTTTCATAATAATCTAAATCGCTGAGGCTAAGAAAATGCAATATTTCAATATCAGGAAGGTAAGCTCCCATTTCAATTAATTTTTTTGTAAGATCAATAGGTTCTGAACAACCAGAATCAATAAAGATTCTATTTCCTGGTTTTACATATTTTTTTATTGCCTCTTCATATGATACTTGTTTCCTGCTAAAGGGTTTTAATAAATCAGAAATATCTTGATTTGAGGTTAGTGGTATAAAATCACCTTAATTATCATTATGATGATTTAATTAATTCTTATAAAATTATAAATATAATTTTAAGATATGCTGAAATTATACTTTTTTTAAAAAAAACATTCGAAATTGTAACAGACAATTCGACAAAGCGAGCCTCCAAAAGAAGTTTAAATATATAAAATTTAATTTTATTTTTTAAACTTTTATACCACAAAGAAGATTAGATTATCTTTTCAAGCTAAATAAACAATAATAAATATTTGATTTCCTTCTAGAATTTATATTTCTATGAAAATGATTTTCTGCGATTATACATGGCAAAAGATAAAATAGAGATTGAAGATCTAGAGGCATTTATTGACGGTTTAAAACATTCTTTTGATACTTTAGAAGATATTGATCCAACTCAATCAAAAGGATTTCAGGCTCAATTAGCAAAAGCAATTTCAGATTTAAGAATAAAAAGAGCTGCGAAGATTGAGCCTCTTCCAAAACATATTGGGCAATTTACTAAGGAAGATCTCAAAAACTTATTATTAAAGGAGTTAGAATCTTTACAAAATGATTTGGATTCTTCTGATTATAACTGGAGAAAAAAATTTGAATTAGTAAAGAAGATTGCTCTAATACGAGAGCAAGTAAATAACATATAAATTAAGGATTTTGAAAATGCTAATCGATATACACTGCCATATGAATCTCTATCTTGCCATCGATGAAATCATGAAAGAAGCGAAAAATGCAGGGATTGAAAAGATTATTTCAGTAGGGATGAGTTTCACTAGTTTAGAAAGGATATTAGAGATTTCAAATAAATACGATATGATTTATCCTGCTTTGGGAATCCATCCAGAAGAAGTAAAAATGAATAAAGACATTGGAAATCAATTAGATTTGGTAGTAGATATTATTAAAAAAAATAAAGATAAAATTTGCGCTATAGGAGAGATTGGTTTGGATCACCATTTCGTCAAAGAAAAGGAGTTATATCCTCTCCAAAAGGATATCTTTAAAATAATGCTTTCAATGGCACAAGATTTGAACTTACCCATTAATTTACATACCAAGGGAGCAGAGAAAATAGTTTTTGATATACTTCCCTCATTCAATATTTCGAATATTAATATTCATTGGTATTCTGGACCTAATAACTTTTTAAATGTAGGAATTGATAGAGGTTATTACTTTTCTATTACTCCTGCTATTAATTACTCTTCAGCTGTGAAGAAGACAGCTTCTCTTGTGGATAGTGAACATTTACTTTTGGAAAGTGATGGGCCTGTAAAATATTCGGGTAACAGTGGTAATCCCGCAATGATTAAGGACGTGCTAAATGCTATATCTAAACTAAAGAAGATTGATTCAAAAGAATTAGAATTACAGATCGAAGAAAATACAAAAGTAATTTTCCCGAAAATATTTTAAATTGGCTTTATTTGGTGGACATTAATTTCATAACTTCTTCTGGAAGCTCTCCTCTATTTTTCATCCGATTTAACATGTCCTCTACTTCAGTAATCGTATTTCCATAAATATGAAGCGAATTACTAAAATCTATATAATGGCCTATCTCTACTCCTAGCTGATCAGCAACATATTTTTGAATTCTAATCATACCATTTACATTCGCTTCCCATGCTCTAAAAAGATCCCTGCTTCTCCATGTCGTTTGCATCATTAATTTATTTTCCTTTATCCGCATGTAAATCCTTTGAAGACAAGGAGGATCTATGTGAAAGGGATCAACTAGTGGTCTCCATGTAATAGCTTGCGCCCTCCGACTATATGGTCTTTCTTTTAATTTCTTTATAATGTATTGAATTTGATTTATTCGAGGGAAATCAAATAATGCTATAGGAATTTCTTCAATTCCAATTTGTTCTGATATCTTTTTATCCAAATCAAATTCAACACCATTTTTCAATTTCCAGATATTAGACGCGGGAGTTTTAATGATTTTTTCAGCTTTTAACAGCTTTTGATGTTTTTTAACGAAATTATTATCGATAATTTTGAGATCATAATTTTTATGTATTGTGTCTTCCAGAGAGAATGGAGCATAATTGTAAATCCTGTCATGATAAGAGTACGGAAAGCTTACGCCAGACTCACTTAATAAATTATCGTTTACTCCATCCAAGATTTCCTCAATATACCCACTTTGAATGGAACCGATTAGATAGGTATCTGCTAAACTACCATATACTTCATAAGAATTTCCGAATTTTGAAGTTATTTTCATGATTTTATCTTTGCGCCTAATGGGACTACTAAATGGATCTGTAATTTCTATTAAAACTGTAGCATCTTTCGAAGGTGGATCTTCTGGCTTATCATATTCAGTTTTGATATTATCACCATTAAATAAAACTTTACCAATAGCAGAAAGCCATGCATCTCCAATATTCTTTTTAGAAATGAAAAACACTTTAGCCATATTTGAAAATTATCTATGAGTTTTTTCAAATTAGAATAATACTGATCTTTACTATTTACTATATTAGTATTTATTTGTTAATTTTTTAATAAAATTCTAAAGAGTATCAAAAATTTTTATTACAGGGGTTATCTAAATTGAGAAAAATTATTTAACAATCATCCGAATATTTAAAAAACCTAAATTTACATTATTTTAATATAAGAATATATTTATATTAACTAAAAACATAATTAATGAGAAAGTGAAACAATATGGGTGGTTTCGGTAAAAAATTAAAGAAAGGTTTCGCAAAAGTCGCCGGAGGAATTGTTGAGGAAGTTACAGGTTCTGAAGCAGCGGGAAAAGGCGTAAAAAAAACAGTTAAAAAAGGTAGTGTTAAGAAAGGGGTCAAAAAAGCAATTAAAGAAGCGTCTGACGATGATTAAATGTAATTTACTATTTTAAATTTCTTCTTTATTTTTATTAATTATTAGGATCAAATTTTTAATAATTTGATTACTTTAAATTCCTAAGCTAAGTGAATTGAAGGGTTTTTTTGAAACATGAAATTAAATCTTGAATTTTCTCCACCATTTAATGAGGTAACTAAAATGCTTTTTGAAATATTTGAATTCGATAAAGATTTGACTTTACTTGAATTAATAGAATACTTTGAACAGAAATTTGGAAGAAAATTTACAGATTTAGTGTGGGAAAATGGAGAGATGGGAAAATTTAACAAACTCCTATCTATCATTATTAATGGGAGGAGTTATCAACATGATAAATTTTTGGAAACTAATTTGAAAGATGGAGACCAGATTGTTTTTATATATGTTTATTTTGGGGGATAACCACAAAAATTATAATTACTTTAGATTAGATATATTATCCACATACCAAAACCAGTCAATAAGGGATTTAATATATTATCAGAAATATTCTTGGCATAAGCATCTATTAACATAAATAAAAAAACAGCTAAAAAACTCATAGTAATTATTTTTTCGATAGCTATAGGCATCCATGAATGATATAATAACGAAATTACAAAGACAATTATGAATGTTGTAAAGCCTCCTGCGATAAAGCCTTCAACTGTTTTTTTAGAGTTTGTTTTGAGATTGTGCTTTCCATATTTTTTTCCTATTAAACACGCTACAGCATCAGCTCCTGTAGTTATTAGGGCAACAGATGCAAAAATTGGAAAAGGTGCGAACAGGAAAGGAACGAAAGATAGAACTAGGGGTGTAGATGCTATAAATGTGTTTAATTCACTCTGTTTCATATCTTGATACCAATGTTTAGCCCAATTGGGAAGACTGTAAAATACATTCAGTCGTGCTAAATCAGCAACTTGAAACATTATAACAAATCCGAATCCTACAGTGATTGTTAACCAGTATGAAAAGCTATAATTATTTAATCCCCATTGAATTAAAATACCTAAATCATTAAGGATTGTCCCTAATGTCCAAAAGAAAAATATAACAAAACAGGTAAAAAGGTGAAGAAATTTACGCCCAAGCTCACTTTTCAAGTCTTCAGTCCAATTTTTATTAAATTCATTACAAAATTTATTGTAATCTCTTTCTGCCATAATCTCAGGATTTCTTTTTGAAATTGCAGTATTATATATTAAAGTTAGTGCCCATATACCCATTTCAATTAAAAAAAAGACAGACGTAAATAACCATAAAAAATCCAATGAATATTGACTCAGATTAGGTGAATGATATTGATAGATAAAGGGAAACAGAACTCCAGCCATTAAAAATAATAAAGCGATCAAAATTTCATTTGCAAATAATTTATTTTCAATTTTTCGCTTTCTTCTTTTTATTGTATATGCTAATGTTAAAACAAAATATCCAATTAAGATTAAGCTTGTAGCTATAAAATACATATTGCAAACCTTTAAGAGTGAATGATTTAAAATTTTTTCTGCTTTTATTAGAACTTCTAATTCAAATTTATATCCAATTTATTATAATGGAATAATAATTAAGATTAAAAATAAATCTGATTAAAAAATACGCCACACTACAACCAATCGGGATTAGAAGATTATCTGAAAGTTTAATTGGTTTGTCAGTGATAATGTCAAATGCTAAAAATAAATAAGTAAAAATTAAACTCCAAAACACTCCAACAAAAAAAAAGCAAATTAAAAAAGTCGTAATAATTCCAGCAATGGTCCCCTCCCACGTCTTATTTTTGTTCCATAATATATGACTTTTTCCATATCTTATACCAACTTGACTTGTCATTAAATCACTAATCGAACTAATCCCTAATATAGCAAAAAATATCATCGGAGGACAAGTAAACGCTGCAAACATTTGACCAATCGCAAAATATAGATAAGTCCCATAGCTTTGATTTTCTTCATTAGAAAGGTATAGTTTAGGAAAAATATTAAAAGGAAAATTAAGAAAACTAGATTTTCTAGTAATTTCATTAGCAAACATAAATAAACATAGGATGTAAAAAAAGAAAAATAAGAGGTAATAAAACCAACCAAATGAAAAAAGAACATCCGGAATCAAATTTGGTTCGCTCATTATTCTTATGTATATTAGAAGCATGTTATTTTCTTCAGGAATCATTCCAGCTGAAGTCCCAGTAAAAGACTTGACAAGAAATAATCCAATAAACCAAATTATTAGAAGTCCTAAAAATATTAAAATATGATTGAGTTTTCTAAACGTATCTTTCTTAGCCTTACTCCAAATTTTACGCTTTTCCTCCACCTTATTAAATAGTTTTACTACATCTTTCTTAACAATTTTTCTAAAAAAAAAAACTACGACTGTAGAGATTAGAATTAAAACACCTACAATGATTAATGGGATCCCTAAAACCATAAGCCATAAAGGAACGAAAAAAGGTTGGAGCCCTTTATCTTGATTCATCAATAAAACAAATATTAATATGTGAATAAATACAAAAAATAACGAACCGAGTCCAAATATATTATTTAGGATATCTGGTTTATACGAAAAATGCATATAAATGAAAAGAATAAAGAAAAAGGATAATAAAACTAAAAAATACCAAAGAGGAAAATATTCCATAATTTTGATAACCTTAAATGTAATTATTATATAGTTGGTTATCTAAATTAATTAAATATATGTTTCTTCAACAGAAAAGATATTATAAAGTTTAAAATAACTAAAATAATAAAATACACAAAAAAAATGAACTTATAATTTATTGTTAGTTTTCAATTCTAAGAAAAAGGGAATATGAAAGAAATTATATTAGCTTCAAAATCCATTGATCGCGGGGAAATTCTTAAAAGAGCAAAAATTTCATTCAAAACCTTTGATACCAAACTTGACGAGGATAAATTTAAAGAAATGGTTTCAGACGCGTATCATCTAGTAAAAGAACTTGCAAAAACAAAAGCAATGTTCGCAAAAAATAAAATTGAAGATGAGTTAGATGCAATAATTATTGGTGCCGATACTGTAGTATTATTGGACGGAGAAATTATCGGGAAAGCTCAGGATGAAGAAGAAGCATTCAAAATACTTAAAAAATTAAACGGAAGGACTCACGAATTAATAACAGGAATAGCGATTACTGAAACTAATAATCCAAAAATAATCGTTGATACTGTTAAGACAAATGTTCAATTTATAAATCTTTCTGATAAAGAGCTTAAACTGTATATTAAAAATGGCGAATGGAAAGGAAGAGCTGGAGCTTATTCAATAAGAGACAAAGCAAGCTTGTTTATAAAAAATATTAATGGATCATCAACTAATGTAATTGGCTTACCTATGCATAAAATGTTTGAAATATTAAGAAAGGAATTTAACTTAAATTTACTTCAAGCTGATATTTAATAATGTTATTTTTTTGAGAAATCTTTCCAAACTTTTAGATCTTCATAGAATTTTAAAATATTTTGAAATTTGGAAATTACATTATTATAATAATTATGATCGGCATACCGATTTTTAGATAGCTTTTTTGCAATAGCAATTCCATTTTTATAACGTGTTATTTTTTCCTCAATCACATTTTTTTTTCATTCATAATCTTATATAAAACACAAAAATATCACGGTATTATTTGATTGATGATATTATTTCAATGACAAGATCTTTTTCAAATCTTCTTCATTAATATTTAATAATTCTGAATGAGGAAGTCTTTCTGTAAGTAAACGCCAATTTTTGTCTTTCTTAAATACATTTTTAAACAAGACTAATGCCTCTTCTAATTTATTTTCATTAGCTAAGGAAACAGCTGTCCAGTACTTCATTTCAAGATTATCTGGAAATTTTTTCATAGCAGCATTATACTCTTCAAGTGCTTTACCCATATTTCCTTTTTCAATCGCAAGATCACCATTATTCATATGCTCGTATGCCCGCCACACTTTTAATAATCTGTTTATCTCTTCTAATGGTTCTGGATGATCTTCTACCCTGAGATCTATAATAGGATCCTCCCATTTATTTTCTGGTGCTTGACCTGAAACTATTAATAGGGCAGCGGATTGTCTCCCTCTTAAATCCCCACCAGCTGATTCTGCAGCCTCTAAACATTTGACAATTTGCTCAGGTAATGGAAGTTTATTGTATTCTACGAAAGCCTCTACCATACTAGGCCACACTTGATCTGAAAGCATCATGTTTGCTTGAACAGAAAAGTTCTCACCTACTCTATGACCCGCATGTTTTATACATTTTGAGCCTGTATGTGTAGCCACCCTACCTTCAGCATCTAAAATAGAAACCTGTCTTACATCCCCCCCCTCATCATCAGAGAGAAGGATCTCTATAGATTCTTTAGGTGTCTTCCCTTGTTTTAATAAATCAAGTCCTCGTAACCCAAACGATTTATTAACTAAAGATTGTGTCGCTACAACGCCCACTCCAGCTTCTCCCCATGAAACAACACTCCCTACTGAAAACCAGTGACTTTGCACTCCAATACCCATTTCTCCAGTTTTAGGGTTTCTAGCAACGATAGAATAAGTATGTGCAAGAGCATTATTACTAAAATGATTATATTTTTGAATCATATTTAATAAATCGGTTAAAATATTAAATAAAGTTTTATTATTCACTTTTTATAATGTTTGACATTTCAGAAAAAAAAAATCTTAAATTCTTTTATAATTTGAAAAATTAATAAAAATTAGTATTTTAAATCGGATGAAAAATAATGACAAAACATTATAAAAATGAACAATTAATGAAATTTTTAGTGATCATTGGTGCTATTGTGGGCTTAGTTACATTAATCTTAGGGCTTGCTCACCTTGAGAACTACGGATATGTTGATCCAATATTCGCATTACATGAAGTTGTGAATTTCATAATAGGTTTAGTAATAGTTGTATTAACATTTCTGGTTGCATTAAGACCAAATAATCCAATTCCATTCCATTGGCTTGTTCTAATCATATTAGCAATATTATTAGTCCTATTCGGTGCAGGAATTTGGGCATGTGTTTTAGTGATTATCGCCGGGTTAATTGGGTTAATAGAAGATTTATAGTGAACAGATATTTATTCGAGTTAATTTTAAATTTTTTTTTTATCTTTTCCTTGTTAAATAATCTAAGAATCTGCATTTTCTATAAAGTAATTAATAATTTCACTCGCAATATTTATATCATTGACTCTTTGTAATGCTGTAAATCCGGGAATTGAATTTACTTCCAATACAGTTAGACCTTGTTCGCTTTCTATTATATCAACTCCTGCAATTTCAGTTTTAGTTATTTTTGCTGCGTTAACCGCGAGTTTTTCCATGTCATCTGATATTTCTATGGGCTCTGCTTTTGCTCCAGCATAAATGTTGGTTTTCCAACTATCACTAATTCTATACATTCCAGCGATTACCCTATCTCCTAAAACCAAAATTCTAATATCCCGATTGTAATGTTCAACAAATTGTTGTAAATAAAATACTTGGTTTAATTGATTAAGAGTATATATTACGTTTTCTGCAAAGGCCTTATCATTTAATCTAGTAATTCCGATTCCTTTTGATCCATATAAAGGCTTTAAGACACAGTCGCATCCCAATTCATCAAAAGCTTCTAAAGCTTTATGTGGGTCTTCGCAAATTATCGTTTTTGGTGTAGGAATATTATAATTTTCTAAAAAAACTGACGTTAAAAATTTATCACTTGCTATCTCTAACGATTCTCTAGAATTGATTAGTTTTACATTGTATTCTTCTATTGCTCTTAAAATATCAAGCCTAAAAAATATTTTTTGAGTATCTGCTGCCCCAAATCCTCTTACAAGGGCGGCTTTTGGTTTAAGGGATTCAAATTGTTGGTAGAAGCTACGTTGGAAACCAATACCAACTTTAATTGTAGAGGGAATAAAGTACTGAACTTTATAACCACGTGATTCCAATTCCTTAGTAAGAAGTTGAACTTCTGGGTCTTTTGAATTTGGAGTTATTATCATCGATTCCATTTTAATTTCACTTTGAAATAAATTACTTAATTAATCTATAGCACTAATTTTTAAATAAATTTAAGTTCTTAAAAAACATATATGAAACTAATGGAAGACTCTGAAAATGAAATTGAGACGCTATCACACATATTAGGTAAGCTTCAAAATATTTATTACAAGAAAAAAGAACAACTCGAAGAGTTAAAATTAGAAATAAATGAATTAAGAGAGATTATTAACTTCTTAAATTCTCTCATATCAGGTAAGTCATTTCATAGTGCCGATGAGGTTTACTCAAAAACATTGATTAAAAAAGCAGTTATACCAGTTGAAGAGGAATATTTCATAGAAGAAATTTCAAAAGAAAAAGTTAAAGGTACAAACATAAAAAGAAAAATTTTTTCTAAAAGTAAAACTAAAGATGAAGAATTATTATGTATTTTGAATTTTTATGATTTTAATACGGTTGAACTTAAAATTATAAACCCTGAGAAGAGATCAATAAAGGAAACTTCTGAAAATTTTATCCTTCTCTTTTTAAAAGGAGGGCTCATAAAAATAAAAGAAAATAATCCTAATTTAACATTAGAATATAACTACTTTAAGAAGACTGAATTTATTGAAGAAATTATTATTACAAATTTGAGATCCATAAAAGAATATGATATAATTACTTCAAAAATGAGAGAACTCTTAGCTAAAGAAATTGAATAGCTAAATGATAGTTAGGTCATTTAAGAATCTTATTGTTGATCACAATTAAGCTGATACTTTTTATATACAAAATATTATATTGAGATA
>JAEOTH010000081.1 GCA_016839915.1 Promethearchaeota archaeon | reverse complement strand
TTAAATGGTGGATATTTGATGTACATGATGGAAAAATATCCAGACTTAGGTATCAGATATTCATGTTCAATTGGAAACAAGATGGATTTAAGTGAAAATGATTTTTTAGAATATTTTATAGAGGATCCAACTGTAAATGTTATAGCTGTGTATCTTGAATCGTTTAAGGATCCAAGAAAGTTTATAGAATTGTGTAAGAAAACGAAAGAAAAAACAGACAAAACAATAATTCTAGTGAAAGGGGGTATAACACTCCAAGGTCAAAGAGCCACATCAAGTCATACAGGAGCGTTAGCTGAAGACTCACATTTAATTAATGCGATCATTAAACAATCTGGTGTAATTCAAGCAAAAAATTTTCATGAATTATTTCAATTTGCCCGAACTTTATCAATGATGTATAATGAAAACAAAAATTTCCCAAAACAAGGAAATGTTTCTTTAATTACAGGATCTGGTGGTGCTGGTACAATAGTTGCCGATATTGCAGCGGAATACGGTTTGAAATTCCCTAATTTTAGTGATAAAGCATATCATAGACTATCAGAAATTTTTCCAGAATGGATGCCCCCAAATAAATTTGCACTTATAGATTTTTGGCCAGCAATGGAGAAGGCGATGATGAATAATAAAAATCCTGGAGATATTATGAAAATTGTATACGAAATTCTAATTAAAGATGATAAAATAGAAGGTATTCTTCAAATGATGTTTTGTTCAAAACGCTGGTATTCAACTAATTACAAACAACTTGCTAAAATCCTCAATAGTGCTCCTAAACCAGTTTTTTTCTGGTTAATTGGTGAAGTTAAAGAAGTTGACCGAGTAACTCGGTTGATGGGTGAACATAATATCCCAACTTTTCCTAGCTTAGAAGATATGATTAAAAATTTTTGGATATTAGTTCAAGATTCAAGGAATAAGAATAAATCTTATGTTTAGGAGATTTTATGTATAAGATTTTATGTTTAGGAGATTCACATATACCTATTCGCGCAAAAGACCTTCCTATACAAATTTATGATAAAATAAATGAATTAACAGAATCGGAGCTTTTTGATTATACTTTTTTTACTGGAGATCTAATTAATTTCCCCGAATTGCTCGATTTTTTGAATCGAAAAACAAAAAGAACACTATTTAAAGTAATTGGGAATATGGATTACTATTATGGGAATCGAGATTCACCTACTTACCAGAAATTAGATATTTCTTTTGAGAATAATGAAAAAATAGTATTAGGATTATCACATGGAGCACAAATAAGACCTAGAGGGGACCACGATCAATTAGAGAATCTGGCTCAAGAAAAAGGCTATAATATTTTAGTTACGGGGCATACACATAAAGAGGAAGTTTTTTTAACAAGAAAAGGGATTCTAATAATAAATCCTGGAAGTGTAACCGGAGCATGGTCGTTTGTAGCAAGCGGTATTCCTTCCTTTATTGAATTATTTATTGACGAAAAAGTAAGGGAAATTATTGTAAAACTGTTCCAAATTGATAAAAAAACTAGAGAAAAAAATGTTTCAGAATTCTATTTTACATTGAAGATTAACCAAATTTACAAAATATATTAACTATTTCTTAAAAATTATTTCAATCTAAAACCAGAATTTTCGAAAGCTTTAATAAAATGCCCAAATTTCGTTTGCCAGTTGATCCTTTAGAGAATCTTAATTTCTTATATCCAAATACATTATTTTTGAGTACCATATTCAGAACTGAATTCTCTCCATTCATAAAAAATACCAGATCTTCTGGAGCTGCTCTTAGCTCTAAATCATAATCATCAAATTTTCCTTTCCCTAAAGAAAAGATTCCTTCATTCGCAATTAGATTTACCCAAAAATAATAATCCTCTTCAATTTGTAAACCAATAATTACTCTTGCGTTAAATTTATTTAACAATTTTTCATTCTTGGGATTTACTCTTTTTTCTTTTATTATACTTTCAATAGATTGCTGAAATGTGGTGAATAAATTATTTTGTTCTGATTCTTCCATATTTTAATCATCCTTCCTAATATCCTAATTATTTTAAAATGAATCTTGTGTATTATAAAATTACTAAATTTTAATCTGAACATAAAATTTAATAAAACCATAAATATTATTAACAAATTAAATGAATATTTTAAATTTCAAATCAAAATAGCAAAATTGAAGGTAAAGGAAGGATGATGTGGCATTTTTTTAGTCCAAAAATATTTTATGGTGAAGGTGCTCTAGCTGCTTTAGAAAATATAAATGGAAAAAAATGTTTTATAGTAACCGATAATATCATAAAAGAGTTAGGATTTTTAAAAATCCTTACAGATATACTGGAAAAATATGGAAAAGAGTTTAGTGTATTTAAAGATGTTATACCAGATCCTCATGAAGAAGATGTAATGAAGGGCAAAGATGAATGTAATAAATATAAACCAGATTTAATTATTGCATTAGGGGGGGGATCAGTGATGGATACTGCTAAAGTTATATGGGCAATGTATGAATATCCTAATTATACAATTGATAATATAAATTTCAACAACCCAGAGTTATTCAATTTCGCTAATAAAGCAAAATTTATAGCAATACCATCAACTTCTGGAACTGGATCAGAAGCAACGTGGGCAGCAATTATATCACAGGATGTAAACAATGTCTGGAGAAAAGGTTCTTTCGCTCATGAATCATTAGTTCCCACCTATGCGATACTTGATCCTGTGTTTCCTAAAGGTATGCCGCCAAAATTAACTGTTGACACTGCATTTGATGCACTATCTCATGCATTAGAGGGCTATATCTCCGCGTGGAAGAATGAGTTTAGCAACGCTTTGATACCTAAAGCAATTGAATTAATCTTTAAATACCTCCCGATTGCTTATAAGGATGGGGATAACTTGGAAGCTAGGGATTACTTACACCAAGCGGCAACTATGGCAGGAATAGCTTTTAGTAATTCTCAAGTTCATATTGTGCATGCAATGGGGCATAGCTTTGCAGCAGTATTTCCAACACCTCACGGTAGCCTGGTAGGTCTTTTTCTAACATATGTTCTGAAATACTGTTTGAATGCTCCAGGTGACACAAATGAATCCATTTTATTATATTCTGGATTAGCTAAGAAGTTAGGATGGGCTAAATGGGAGGATGATGATAAGAAATCTGCTAATAAAGTTGTAGAAAAGGTAATAGAACTTCAGAAATTAGTAAATTTTACTTCTAATCTCAAGGATTTAGGTATAAAAAGGGAGGATTTTGAGGAGAAGTTAAGTACTCTTATTGCTTTATGTTATCAAGATCCAAGTGGAGCCATGGCACCCAGAAGCCCAACAAAGGATGATTTCTCTAGACTATATACATATGCTTATGATGGAAAAGATATTGACTTTTAAATTAAATTTTAAAACTCTATTTCCTATTATTTTTATAGTTATTTTTCAAATTTCTAATATAATAAACATAAATATCTTTAGATTATATTATTCTTAAAGTATATTTGATAATATTTCTAGAATAACATTAAAAATAATATTGTAAAAATGATAATTTCAGAAAAAGAATTAGAAACAATAGAGATATTAAAAAATCAGATAGGAGAATCAATATTAGAAATTTCTCAGTTAGAACGATACTCTCTCGGATATTACGTTGAGGAGGGACATGTAGTAGGTTTAAATCTTTTTTCTTGTGGATTATCAACAATCCCTAAAGAAATCGAGGCATTTACTTCACTTAAAAAGATCTTCATAAGAGGTAACAATTTAACTTCGATTAATAAGGAATTATTTTCTCTGTCGAGTTTAGAAATTTTGGATTTAAGCGAAAATCAATTAAAAGAGTTACCTAACTCTATAAATTTACTCACATCCCTAAAAGAACTTCATTTAGAATCAAATCATTTGAATTCTTTACCAGAAACAATAGGATCTTTAAACTCCCTGGAAACTTTAGACATTAGTGAAAATAAAGTCAAGAGTGTTCCAAATTCGATAGGGGGAATGAAAAACTTAAAAACATTAGATTTGAGTGGTAATAAAATCGAAAGGTTACCTGATTCTATTGGAAAATTAAATTCATTAGAAATTCTTTTTTTAGGAAACAACAAATTAACCATACTTCCTGATTCAATTTGTCAAATTACATCACTGAAAAGGTTGAATCTAAGGAATAATAATTTAGTTACTCTCCCTGAAGCAATAGGTAAATTATCGTCTCTGACTTCTCTTTTTTTAAAAGGTAATAAAATTAGTAATATACCAGAATCTATTGGTCAATTAATAAATTTAATTTATTTAGGTTTAACTTCAAACAACCTTACTTTTCTTCCTGAAAGCATAGGCTTACTTTCTTCACTAGAAAATCTAAGTGCTTCTTCAAATAAGTTAAATGAGCTTCCCAATTCAATAGGATCTCTTCAGTCATTATTAAGGCTTGAAATTTCAGGTAATAATCTAGAAAATATACCAGATTCGATTGGAGAGCTTTCTTCCCTTAAAGTATTAAGGTGCGGGCGTAATAATTTGGTAAATCTTCCAGAATCCATTGGTCGAATTAATTCACTTGAAACTTTAATTTTAAATATTAATAGAATAATAGAATTACCAGAGTCAATTGGACATCTAAAATCTCTAATTGAGCTAAATTTATATGATAATCAAATAAAATATTTACCACAATCTATTGGCTCACTTGTAGCTCTAGAAATATTAGATCTAAGCAAGAATCAATTAATCAAGCTTCCAGAATCAATAGGATCGTTATCATCACTTTTGGAACTAGACATTTCCACAAATAAATTAGAAAATATTCCACCCTCAATTGGAGCTCTTCCATTGATAAAAAATTTAATTCTTGGATTTAACAGATTAATTTCCATCCCTAAATCCTTAGGATTTCTTACAACCCTAGAAGTATTAGATGTAGGAAAAAATCACTTGATCTCAGTCCCAGAGACTATAGGCTCTCTTACTTCGTTAAAACATTTATACTTATATTATAATGAATTAGAAGATATACCTGAAACAATTGGCTCATTACAATCTTTAAAATATTTATATTTGGGTAATAATAAGTTATCAATTCTTCCTATATCACTAGGTAGGCTTAAAAAATTGAAATATTTATTTTTAAGATCAAATTATCTAACTGATCTTCCAGAATCATTAGAATCTTTACCTTCTCTTCAATATATGAACATAGAGAAAAATAATCTTAAAGGATATTTAGATTTTCTACATAAATTAGAACTAAGAGGTATAAAAATTCTTAAATAATCCTTAAATCATTGTTGTAAAGTTAGGTTTACTTAGTAGTAACTCTAAAATAATATGATTTATATATTAATCGGAGTTAGATTAAAATATGGATATTTCGAAAGCTATGAAAATCAAATTGCCAAATGATTTACCACGTTACCCTAAATTCATTGAAAGTATAAGAAGAGCACCTTCTAGGGGGTTTAATTTAACTCCACCTCAAATAAAACTAGCTCTTAAAAATGCTCTAAGATATATTCCTCCTCTCTTACATGAAAAATTAGCTCCTGAATTCATGAAAGAATTATTATCAAAGGGAAGGATATATGGTTATAGATACCGTCCAGAAGGCCCTATTAAAGCAAAATCCATAAATGAATATGATGGAAATACAATTGAGGGGAAAGCGTTACAATTAATGATTGATAATAATTTGGATTTTGATGTAGCACTTTATCCTTATGAATTGGTAACTTATGGTGAAAGTGGACAAGTTTTTCAAAATTGGATGCAGTACCAACTAGTTAAAAAATATCTTGAGTTAATTAATGAAACTCAAACCCTGGTAATCGCATCAGGGCATCCAGTTGGGCTATTCCCATCATCACGAAATGTTCCAAGAGTTATTTCAACGAACGGACTAATGGTTGGAATGTTCGATAATCCAAAGGATTTTTCAGTTGCAGCAGCTCTAGGTGTCGCTAATTACGGCCAAATGACGGCTGGAGGTTGGATGTACATTGGACCTCAAGGTATCGTCCATGGAACTTATATTACCTTATTAAATGCAGGAAGATTATACCTAAATTTACCTCAAAACAAAGATTTAAGTGGTATTTTGTATCTATCATCAGGATTAGGTGGTATGAGTGGAGCGCAAGCTAAAGCCACAGAAATTGCAGGGGGAATAGGTGTCATTGCAGAAGTTGATGAATCAAGAATTAAAACTAGGTATGATCAAGGATGGGTTTCCCGAATATCGGATGATTTAGATGAAATTTTTAAATGGGTTGATGAGGCCAGAAAATCAAAAAGATCAATATCAATAGCATACCAAGGAAATGTAGTTGATTTATGGAAATATGTTGTTGAGAAAAATATTAAAGTAGAACTTGCTTCTGACCAAACTTCAGCCCATGCTGTCTATGAAGGTGGGTATACACCTTATCAGATAAGCTTTAAAGAGGGTAGAGAATTACTTAATTCTAATATTGAGAGATTCAAAAAGCTTACTGATGAATCTTTAAAAGAGCAGTTCAGGCTCATTAATATAATGACAGAAAGAGGTACATATTTCTGGGATTATGGAAATTCCTTCATGAAAGCTGTATTTGATGCTGGTGCCAAGAACATTGCAAAAAATGGAATAAATACATCTGACGGCTTTATCTTTCCTTCTTATGTAGAAGATATTATGGGTCCAATTTGTTTTGATTATGGTTATGGACCTTTTAGATGGGTATGCCTTTCAGGAAAAGAAAAGGATTTAGATAAAACGGATCAAGCAGCAATGAGTTATATTAGCCCAGAAGGAAGAGCTCAAGATAGAGATAATTATTATTGGATTCGAGATGCGAAAAAGAATAAATTAGTAGTTGGAACAAAAGCAAGAATTTTATATGCTGATGCTCGAGAAAGAATAAATATAGCTTTGAAATTTAATGAATTAGTAAGGAAAGGTGATGTAGGGCCAATAATGCTAGGTAGAGATCATCATGATGTATCTGGAACAGATTCTCCTTTTAGAGAAACATCAAATATAAGAGATGGAAGTAATGTTATGGCAGAAATGGCGGTTCATTGTTTTACTGGAAATGCAATAAGAGGAATGACTTATGTAGTTCTATCAAATGGTGGTGGTGTTGGCATTGGAAAATGTTTTAATGGCGGATTTGGATTAGTTTTAGATGGTTCTAATAGAGTTGCTGAAATTATTAAAAATGCTATTGAATGGGATGTAATGGGAGGTATTGCGAGAAGAAGTTGGGCTAGAAATATTAATGCTTTCGAGACTGCTCATAATTGGAATTTAGAAAATGAAGAAAGAGGACATTTGACATTACCATTTATTGCAGAAGATAAAATTTTAGATAATGTTATAAATAATTATTTAAAAAACTCAAATGAGAAATAAATCGATTTAAATTGTTTAAATAATTTTTAAATTGAAGTATATAAAGTAAAGGTTTGATATGATAATTACATTTTGAAAGTGAATAAAATTGGATAATATTTTTAAATATGGAGTGGAGCAATTAACAGTAGAAAAAGCCTTAAGCATAGCAAGGAATCATATAAAAGGAGTTTTATCTAATGATATAAAAAATCGAATAATTAAGAACTATAATATTGTTCAATCAATCGCAAAAGGAGAAAAATTAGTATATAGCATAAATACAGGATTTGCATCACTCTGCACTACTAGGATTTCAAAAGAAGAAACTGGAAAATTGCAAGAAAATCTTCTTAAAAGTCATAGTGTTGGCGTGGGATCACCAGTAAGTTTTGAGATTTCTAAATTAATGATGATCTTAAAGGTACACGCATTGTCAAAAGGTTATTCAGGAATATCATTAGAACTTTTAGAGCGAATATGCTGGCATATAGATAATAACTTTATTCCCTTAGTTCCTGAACAAGGTTCGGTTGGAGCTTCTGGAGATTTAGCACCTTTAGCTCATTTATTTCTACCATTGATTGGATTGGGGTATTTAACTAAAGATGGTAAAAACTACATACCAGCAAAGACTATTTTGGAAGAAAATGAACTTAAGCCATTAAAATTACAGGCAAAAGAAGGAGTAGCCTTAATTAATGGTACTCAATTTATTACAGCATGTGCCATTATTGTTGTTGAAAAATTATCAAATTGCCTTGATCATGCTGATCTCATTGGTGCTTTATCTCTTGAAAGTTACTTAGGATCTCCTCAACCATTTGTTGAAAAACTAATTAATTTAAGGCCTCATAAGGGAGCAATTGTTGTGGCTAAAAGAATCAGAAAATTCCTTGAGGATTCACAATTTGTAGAATCCCATAAGAACTGTGGAAGAGTGCAGGATCCATATTCTCTTCGGTGTCTTCCGCAAGTTCATGGCGCTTCTAGAGATGCTTTGTCTCATTTAGAGGATCAACTAGTTTGTGAACTCAATTCTGTAACAGATAACCCTGTTGTTTTTGAAGAGAATGAAACTTATAGTGGTGGGAACTTTCACGGTCAACCATTAGCGTTACCAATTGATTATGTGAGCTTAGCTGCTTCTGAACTCGGAAATATATCAGATCGGCGAATTTTTCTTTTACTGGAAGGTAAGTGGGACCTACCATTATATTTAATTGGAAATGCAGGCTTAAACTCAGGATTTATGATAGCTCAATACACCTCTGCTGCTTTGGCTAGTGAAAACAAATCTTTATGTTTTCCCGCAAGTGCTGACAGCATCCCAACAGGAGGGGGTCAAGAAGATCATGTAAGCATGGGACCCATAAGCGCTAGAAAAGCTCTTAGAATTATTTCCAACCTCGAGAAAATCCTAGCAATTGAACTCTTATGCGCAACTCAAGCATTTGATTTTAGAAGACCTTTAATATCTAGTAAAATATTAGAGGAATGTCATAAATATATCAGAAAAAAAATCCCCCATATAACTGAAGATACTGTCCTTTCAGATTATATAAACCTGGCATTAGAAATTATAAAAAGTAATAAATTACTAAATATCATTTCAAAATTTATGGAAGAGGCAAATTAATATGTTTGTAGCCTCAGCATATTCAAAAAAAGAAATATTCACTGATATTGACCCAGATTTGGTGATATTTCACTGCAATGAATTAGTTACAATGAATACAAAATTTGGTGCTCCAAGAACTGGCGAAGACATGTCTGAACTAGCTATAATTGAAGATGGAGCTGTCGCAGTTAAGGATGATAGAATAATTTTTATAGGAGCAACTGATGAACTTATATCTAAATATGAATTTGGTAAAATCCCTACTAAAATAGATGCTACAAATAAACTTGTTACCCCTGGTTTTATAGATCCACATACACATATTATTTTTGAGGGTTCAAGAGAAAAGGAATTATTAATGAAACTTGAAGGGAAAACATATATTGAGATTTTAAAAGCGGGGGGAGGTATTTTAAAGACTGTTCGTGAAACTAGACAGGCACCTTTAGAGAAATTAGTTGAAAATGGAAAAAAAATCCTAGATAGAATGATATCTTATGGTACAACTACATTAGAAGCCAAGTCTGGTTATGGATTAACAACTGAAAGTGAAATTAAACAGTTAAGAGCTATTGAAATTTTAAATAATGAACACCCAATAGATATAATTCCAACCTTTTTGGGTGCTCATGCTATCCCACCAGAATATGAAAACAAAACTGAAGAATACGTTAAACATATTATATCAGATATGATTCCTAAAATCGCTAAGGAAGGGCTTGCTGAATTTTGTGATGTTTTTTGTGAAGAAGGAATATTTTCAATTAAACAAACTAGAAAAATTTTAAAAACTGCTATAAGATATGGGTTAAAACCTCAAATTCATATTGATGAGATTGTAGATACAAATGGTGCAAAGTTGGCTTCTGAAATGAAAGTAATTCAAGCAGGGCATTTATTAAAATCGAATGATGAAGGCTTGAAAGCTATGGCAGAAAATGGTGTTATAGCCACGCTTTTACCAGGAACACCATTTTGTTTAATGTTAGATGAGTATGCTTCTGCAAGAAAAATGATAGAATTAGAAATTCCGATTGCTATAGCAACAGATCTTAATCCAAATTGCTGGACTGAATCTATGCAAATGGTTATTACTTTAGCCTGTTATCTTATGAAGCTTTCACCCCCAGAAGCGCTCACTGCTGCTACAATAAATAGTGCTTGTGCAATTCTAAGACAAGATGAAATTGGTAGCCTGGAAATAGGAAAAAAAGCAGACTTAGTAGTATTTGATGTGCCCAGTCATGAGTTCTTACCATATCATTATGGTGTTAATTTAGTATTAAAAGTAATAAAAAATGGGAAAATTGTAGTCGATAATGAATTATCAACTTAAATTTTTAAAAATCGAAATAGTATTCTAAAAGATGTTTATCTTCTAATTTATCTGGCTTTTCAAGCTGTAAATAATACTCTAATGAGTTAAGAACCGCTCCTAGTGGTAAAACACCTACTAATTCAGAGCCTACTACCGACACTCCATATCTGGCGGCTTCTATCCTTACTAATTCTAACTGTCTATATAAAGGCGTTTTCCTATAATTTATATTGGAAATCCCGACTTGTACAAAATCTTGATTGGCTAATTCTGTTCCCATCGCTTTGATATTTACTAGTCCACCAGAACGTAAATGGATTGCTTTAGCAATATTTCTAGCTATTCTTACATCTTTAGTATTTAAGTTAATATTAAAACTAATCAATGGATTTCTTGCCCCAGTTATGATTGCACCAGCGGTAGGATGAAACTCAGAAGGACCATAATCAGGTTTTCGTTCAAGATCAGTTTTAATCGCTTGTTTAAGTTTTTCATATTCTCCCTTCCGAATGTTATCTATGTTTTTTCTCTCCAATTTTCGAGCAGACTCTTCATAAAGATAAACAGGTACTCCTTCTTTTGCCATAGTTTCTGCAAAAGTTTCAGATAACTCTATACATTCTTTCATTGTTACATTTTTTGCGGGTACAAATGGAACAACATCAACAGCGCCAATTCGGGGATGTTGACCTTTGTGTGAATTCATATCAATCAATTCAATAGCTTTTTTTGCAGCACTAACGTTTGCTTTTAAAACAGCTTCAGGTGTTCCAACAAATGTAATTACTGCTCTATTATAATCAGAATCATATTGGACATCCACAATACGAGTATTAGGAGTGTTTTTTATCTCATTTACAATTAATTCAATCTTTTCTCCATCTGATCCTTCAGAAAAGTTTGGGACTGACTCAACTATCTTTTTATCTTTTTCCATAAAAATAACCTTAATTAAATTCTTGCTTAATTATTTAATGTAAATATTATAAATATCATAATGAATATTTCTTTTTATAGTAGGTTTTATCTGTAAAAACATAAATTTTATCTTGTCCATTTCCAATTGCAATATCCTTTAGTTCTAATTCAATAATAACTTTCTCATTTTTTGTCCCTCTTGGCGTTTTTTTTACGAATTTTTCTTGAAACTTAACTTTTTCAGCCTTCTGATGAATATATGTGTCGGTATCCTTTCCCATGATTACAATATCATCATTCATAGAAAGATATCCATTATCTAATGAAATAGTTGCGAAACAGGAGTTTTGATCATATTTTTCAATTTCTCCTACCTTTATATATCTGTAATGAGATAAATTTGAAGGTGATTTATGTTGGTGGTCATCTTCAGTCATTCTTTTGAAGTAAAATCCTGGTGTAAAACCTCTATTATAAACCTTCTTTAACTCAGTGACCCATTTTCCTACTTTTTTATTTGTAAATGATTTGTTATAATAAGCTTCAATTGCTTCTCGGTATGTTTTAGTAACAATCTCTACATAATGGGGATGACGCATTCGACCTTCTATCTTAAAAGCATCTATTTTTGCTTCAATCAGCTGTGGAATATAAGCTATTGTACAGAGATCTCTTGAATTTAAAAATCTTACTCCATCATAGATATATTCTGTTCCAGACTCTTCGCGAACCCACCATCTTCTCCTACAAGGCTGCTCACAATTACCTCTATTGGCGGATTTTTCTTCAGTGCCACAAATATCTTGAGAAAAGTAACATCTCCCACTAATAGAAGTACACATTGCTCCATGGATGAATGTCTCTACTTCAGTTTTAGTTAAATTTCTTTTGATCTCTTTAATTTTTTCAAGAGATAATTCTCTAGCTAAAATGATACGTTCCGCTCCGATATTTTCATAAAATCTAGCAGATAAAGAATTAGAAATATTACACTGCGTTGAAATATGAAATGGTATATTTATTTCCTTAGCTATTTGTATTGCTGCTAAATCGTGGACAATAACAGCATCTACTCCCGCCTCTTTCCCCTTTTCTATTAACTCTCGAAGAAAATCCAATTCATTATCATAAATTAAAATATTTGTTGTTAGATATGTCTTTAAATCATTTTTATGACAAAATTCCACTATTTTGTTTAAATCTTCTAAGGCAAAATTCTCTGAACGCATTCTCATATTAAATTTTTTAATACCAAAATAGACAGAATCCGCATATTTCATAGCTGCCTTAATTGCTTTTATATTTTTTGCTGGAGCCAATAATTCTACTTTTTTCATCTTAAGAAAAAATGTATGATTTCCTATTTTTTTTTTACTAAAAAATATTGAGTAAATTATTGGAAAAATCCATTAAATTTCTCTTTTGCAATTTCTCTTCTTACTTTTTCTTCTTGTTCTGGAGTAATTCTGTTTCGTAGAGCTTCATTACAAATTTCTTTTCCTATAATTACCTTAGGATTATTAGCCCAATTCACATTTAATAAAAGGCAAAGATAATAAATAGATGATAATATTAGAGCAATTAAGTTCCCAATATTGGACTCTGAAGGGTTTTCAATAGAAATTTTAACTGAAGGTACGGTTTGTTGAATTAGAGCTTGAAAAGTTGCGTTAGCTTGATAATTTACAATTTTTTGGGCGTTATTGCCATCTACGTATGAGATGGAGGAGTTAAGAAGAATATCGGGAATTTCATTATCAATTGTCCATAGTATTGGAATAACAATTCCTTTAGTTCCCCCTAATAAATATTCTAAAACAGAATGCTGACAAATTGGGGCAGGTTGGTAAGCACCTATCATGCCTTTTTCGTCTTTCCCAGTGCTTTCTGATATTCCTTGAACAAATAATCCAACACTTCCTTCAAGGTTTTTTGAATATGGCATTGAAAAAACAATTTTATACCCTTTTTTATATAGGGTAAAGAGAAAAGTAGCAAGTTTTATAGCAGGATTATTTTCAGATTTTGAATATGACTCATAACTCTCTTTCAATCCTTGCAAAAATTCTTCAACTTTTATACCCGCCATATAAGAGGGAACAATCCCAACGTTAGTAACAGAGCCCGCATAACGTCCGGAAAGATTAGGTACATCTAATATAGGACAGTCAATTTCTTGTAAAATTCTATTCATAGTACCCATAGACGAAAGGCCTATAAATTTATAACCCCTTTTTGCAAAAGCTCCAATAGTAGAATTAATATCTAAAGTTTCCCCTCCTCTTGATATTGGAATGACAATTGAATTTTCTGGAGATGTTTTGTCTAAACACCCCTTTAATTCTACAGCTCTAGAACTAGTAACAGGAAATATTTTTCTTTTCGCTAAATGTTTTAAAGCAAGTAAAGTCTGAATTGAACCCCCTGTGCCTAAAACTATAATATTTTTAAGACTATCGGAAATAAATTGTCCTACAATTTTTTGAACCTTTTGTATATCTAAATTACTTTCAGTATCAAAGAAAAAAGGAGGATCCCAATGATCTTTATTCTTATTAATGATATTAATAGATTCTTCTATCAAGGTACTGTTTAATTCTGGATAACACTCAAGTTTTACATTCATTTTCATAAAATATCATATAATATAAGTAATTTTAATAATAACTTTATATAATCTATTTATCTATATATTGTTTTATTAATTGATCTTAGAGAACAGGATTCTTAGACTTACTGAGAAATTTCAGAATATTGTCGTTTTTCCATTTTCTTCATTTAAAAGAAATTTGAAAATTTGAACTCTATTTTACTTAAAATAAAGACGTATCCAACTATGCATAATAAATAGTATCTATAAAAATTACACTTATTTTAATGATCTATTATGGCTAAAGCTAGTGAAATTGAAGATAACGATAGTTTTAAAATGGGTCAACCTTATTTTTGCAACGAATGTGGACGTAATCATACAAAAGGAAAGATTTATAAAGAACATCTAAAGTATGCGCAATTTGAAAGCAATAGCGAAGAAGACGAGCAACAGGAAATTACTGAATTAAATGAATTTGATGAAAAAGAATTAACTGATGCCTTTAATGAAATTGAAAAAGAGGAAAGTAACTATGAAGATGAAAATGAAATAGAAGATAACATTGATTCAAATATTGAGGATATACCAAATAATGGAGAAAGTATACAAGAATGCATAAATGCTGTAAAACAACTTCCAGGTGTAGGTGAAGCTACACTAAATAAACTAATCAAAGCAGGTTTCTCTAGCTTAGAATCTATAGCATTTACCCCCCCAAAAATTATCCAACAAGAAAGTGGATTGGGAGACAAGACAACTGCTAAATTAATCAAATCTTCCATGGAAGAATTGAATATAGGTTTTAAATCTGCTGTAGATGTATGGGAACATAGAAAAAATATTGCTCGAATAACTACAGGGAGCCAAGAATTAGATGATCTATTAGGTGGTGGTGTGGAAACAGGGAGTGTAATCGAGTTTTTTGGAGAATTTAGGACTGGTAAAACTCAGATTATGCATCAATTATGTGTGAATGTTCAATTACATGAAGAAAAGGGAGGTATGGAAGGAAAAGCTTTATATATTGACACAGAAGGCACATTTAGACCAGAAAGAATTATTCAGATGTCGGAAGGATTAGACTTAGATCATAATATTATTCTTAAAAATATAGTTTTTGGTCGTGCTTATAACTCTGATCATCAAATTCTCTTAATTAAAGAAGCTTCAAATCTAATTAAAGAACAAAATATCAAATTAATTGTAGTAGATTCGCTTATTGGGCACTTTCGTAGTGAATATATAGGACGTGGTACATTAGCAAATCGACAACAAACTATCAATTCCCATTTACACGATTTATTGAGATTATGTGATATATACCCAGATTTGGCAATTGTTGTGACTAATCAAGTACAATCGAAGCCTGATGTTTTTTATGGAAACCCAATACAAGCCGCAGGTGGAAATGTTGTGGCCCATGGATCCACAATTAGAGTCTTTTTAAGAAAAGGCAAAGGAGAGCAAAGAATCGCTAAAATTGTTGATGCTCCTCACTTACCAGAAGGAGAAGCTATTTTTTCAATAACAGAAAATGGCATATCTGATTAATTAATAAAAAACAAGATAGCTGGACTCACTATTTGAAATTAAATCCTAATTCTCCAACCATTTGTTTGAGTGAATTCAATTTTCTTATCTTTATTCAATTGATAAATTATTGAATTAATCACTTTTTCAGATATAATAATTTTTTCTTCAATTGCTCTTTCTAAAACTTTTTCAGTCAGTAATTTTAATGATTTAACTGATTTCTCATCAAAAAGGATTTTTAAAATTATCTTTTCAATTTTATCCTTAATATTTGGAGAAACTATCAAAGATTCATCATCCTCTAACTCTGAAATTAATTCGTTGATCTGGCCCTCGAGCATTTAATTTTTGTTTTTCTTACTTTTCCTGGTTTTTTTTATGATTCTGATGGATCCTCGTTTTTAATATCTTTTCTATTTATTTCTTAATAAATCCAAGAAGCATTTTATAAACTAAACCAATGGAATTCTATGAATAAATATAATAACTATAGATAGAAATGTAGTTACTGCTTTAAATATCTATCTTACTTATATAAGGTCTAAAATCACATTAGACTTATTTTATGTTAAAATAAGAAATTATAAAAAAAAAAATTAAAAAAAAATTAAAATCAAACTAGTTTTTCATATTCTTTTGCTTTATTTGATAATCGCTTAACTTCTTTTGTCAAATCTTCTCCTAATTTAAAGATTTCTGAAGCAATTTTTGAAGACATTCTGTACTTTTGAGAAGCTTCATTGTAATTGCCTCCTTTAGCAGCCAATCTGGCTTCCTTTTCAAGAGTTTTCATCTTATTCTTAAGATCTTCTATTTTAACCATACGTATTAGATCATCAAGCTCCTGAGATTCTTTTGCTAGTTCCCAAGCTGAGGCAACTTTTAAGGCATTTTGAAAGATTTTAATAGAATTGTCATAATCCTTCTCCTTTCTGGTTAATAGAGCATTTTTTTTTAGGTTTTTAATTTCTTTCTTGGCAGCTTTTACAGTATCAATTACCGCAGCGCCAGGTTTAGCGCCTACGGGAGCAGAAACAATCTCATGGTGTTCAGATAGACTTGCAAAATATGCTTCTCTTTCAGCGGGCCCCATTTGAGCAAGATCATTAACCAATTTTTGCTTTTCCTCTGGTGATAAGCTAACTAAGGTAGCAACTTTCTGATTAATTAAATTCAATTCTTGTTGAGAAATAGGTTTAGCTTCTATAGCAGCTATCTCTATTGGCATCAAGATTTTTTTATCCCTTAGTTCTTTGATCCCCATAAATATTTCCGACGTATCTTTACCAGTCTTCTCAGTTGCTTCTTTTAATAGCGTTGCAATAAAGAAGAAATTCCTTTCAGAGTCTTTCATTAAGTTTTTTGCGATTTTTAGTACATCTCGTGAATGCGGTTTTTTTAAAGCTTTAGCTGTAGAATATTCGTATGTAATTTCATGTGGTAAAATAATCGAAGTATTTAAAACATCATCAACAATAGTACCAGCCTGCCTAAATATATTTAATTGGCCTCTCCAATTAGGAAGATCATTAATATAACTTCTCTCAAAAGAATGAATGAATTCCATTAAATTTCTTCGTAAAATCATTGAAGCTTTTTTACCTAATACTAACGCTACTCTTATATATTCTCCATCTGATAGAAGTAGCATCTTATCTCCATATGATATCTCATTTAGCTCTTCTTGGCTTACTAAATCTCTTCCAAAACTACTTATTGCTGAAATAAACCCTGAAATTAATTCTGGATCAATTTGTTCCGACCCAAACGATTTGAAATAGATACAAGTCCCTGAACCCTTATATAAAACTAATATATGTTCGAGATTTATCGCATCGTCAAAAATAGTTTTTACTTCTGCTAGAACCCGTGTTTTTTCCCGTTTTTTTGGAACTACAACACCTCGATAAATACCAACAGATCCCCCTATAGCAGCAGCAGCAATAGCACCTATAATGATATAGGGCAATAAATCTTTGAATGTTAAACCTGTAGAAGGAGCATGTACTACAATATCGTAGACATTTTTAGTGTCTCCTTCATGATAGTATGCAATCTGTACTTCTATAGACAACGTTATATTTCTAATAGTATTACTCGTTAAAATTTCAAATTCGACTTCACCTGTACCATTTGTAGGAGTCCATGAAGATGGTGTACCTGGTGTTCCATCAAAACTTGGCGTATATCTTACATTCGAGCCAATCGCTAATAACCAATCAGTACCATTATTATATTTTACTTGTACTACTATATGAAATGAGTCACCAGCAGTAATTTGAAGTGGATCCACTACAGATATATTAATTATATATAAAGCCCTTAATGTCAAATTAAAACGAACTGTTGACCTTTCAAAATCCGTTTTAAATACTTTTACAGTAATTTCATACGTTCCTACTGTAGTAATACCTGAAGTGTCTATAGTCCCCTGGTATGAAGTAGTAGCATTATTCAAAGAGTGACCAATAGTCCCCTGATTTGTGGGATTACCAATCTCAATATATTCAACTAAATAAGAATTTGCTGTACCGGTAACTAAAGAATTGCCATTATCAGTATCAGTAATATTAAAGTCAATATATAAGTTCCTTCCTACAAAACATGTATAATTATTTCCTATGCCCGTGAGAGTGCCTTCTCCTCCAGGATCTGATATTGATATTATTTGTGTTTGAGTGAGATTCCCTTGAAAGTAGAAATTTACAAGCTCCAAACTTGTAGCATAATTTGGTTCAAATGTAACATTTATCATTAGTTTAATCCAACCGGAATTTAAATCTGCAACTGAAATGTTCAAAATATAATATCCGTTAGTACCATTTGGAAATAACCAAATATTTCTAGGAAGTCCGGTTTGGTTGTCAGTTACTCTAACATTACTTACAGGAAGACCAGTTATTGGAATATTATTATCTGTATCATTGAAATAGAATAAAACTGTTTGGTTTAAACCATCATTCTTTATAAGATAAGGATCAGAATCTATAATATC
>JAEOTH010000080.1 GCA_016839915.1 Promethearchaeota archaeon | reverse complement strand
GCAAATCTTTTAAATTCAACTCATTGGAATTATACTGCCGATAACAATAACCAATGGGGGGATCAATGGAATCTTGAAGATCTTTCTATCTTTAGTAGGGATCAACAATTAAACCCTAATGATATAAATAGTGGTGGAAGAGCAATTGAGGGATTTTGTCGCCCGTGTTTTATTCGCTGCTCTGGAATTCCATTAAAGATGGAGTTCAATTATAAAGAAAAGATATTTTACTTTGAATTTGATGGAGATCCTACAATCTCAGCTCCCACAATTATATTTGTTCCAATAATTCAATTTCCTGAAGGTTACGAAGTTAAGATTTCTGAAGGAGAACTTAAGAAAAATGAGGACAAACAAATGATTTTCATAAAGATAAAGAATGATGGAATTCACACTGTAAAAATTACTAGAAGTGTATAATCTCTTTTTTATAATAATTCTCTGTATTGAATAAAATCTTCAAATAAAAAGCTTAAATATTTCAAAATAACATTAAAATATATTAGATTTAAATAATAAACCATAAATTTCAAGAAAAGGAATTACAGAGGTTGAAATAATTGTGAAAAAAAATCAAAAAATAATTATTACTGCCACTACAGCTAATTCATGGATTTATCCTGATGTTAAGAACTGGGCACAGAATACAGATGAACTTATTGATGATGTAGTGGCGTGTCATGAAGCTGGAGCAGCAATTGCGCATATTCATCTCCCAAGAGGAGAAGAAGTCGAAACAATTAAAAGAATACGGGAGAAATGTAATATTATCATTCAAGCTGGAATGTCAAGCGAGTTAATCCCAAAACGAGAGGGAGATTTTAAAGCAAAACCAGAAATGATGTCAGTTATGCTAACTCATCATGCAGAGCATTTTGCTCAGTTAGCTGTTAATGTTTTACACCCTCTAGATGAATTAGAGGAGTATTGTATGAAATGTAAAGAATTTAATATAAAGCCAGAATGGGAAGTATGGCATCAAGGTTCATATTGGAATTTGAATTATTTAATTGATAAAGGTTTATTAGAATGGTCAGAACCTCATATAATAACATTGTTCTTTAATTGGCCAGGTGGAACGTGGTCACCCCCAAATTATGATGAGTATATTCATAGAAGAAGTTATATACCCCCTAATAGTGTTCATACTGTTAGTGTAATGGGTGAAGAACAAATGCGGTTATTAGTTTTTGTTCTTACTCATGGTGGAAATATAAGAGTTGGGACTGAAGATTATCCATTCATTAAAAAAGGAGTATCTGCAAAAAATAACGCTGAAATTGTAAAAAATTATGTGAGTATTTGTAATCATGTAGGTCGCGATATTGCTGATCCTTATGAAGCAAGAAAAATTTTAGGAATAAAATAAAAAAAGTGTAGAAATAAGAAGGTCTTTAAAATGGATATAGTTAAGTTTGGAATTTTGGGATGTGGTTCAGCTGCGGCTTTTCATACACTAGGGATTAAGAGAGATACTAACACCAACTTAGAATTTATCGCAGCACACGATGTTAATGAAAAGAAATTAAGGAGTTTTGCTAAAAGAAAGAAGATGACCCCATATACTAATTTAGATGATTTTCTTCAGAGTGAAATTGACGCAGTACTCCTTCTTGTTCCTCATTATCAGCATGCAGAATTAGCTGAAAAGGTAGCAGAAGCAGGAAAACATTTATTATGTGAAAAACCAATGGCTACTACTCTTGAAGAATGTGATAGAATGATTGAAGCGACTAAAAAAGCAGGCGTGAAATTTATGATCGCTGAAAATCACCGATTCTTACCCGCTCACCAATATATAAAAACTCTACTAGATAAAGATTTTATTGGGGATATTTTTCTAGCACGTACTTATGAAGGTGCATATTGTGAACATGATGAATTCTTGGATCCCGATCAGTGGCACTTTACTTTTGAGAAAGGAGGAGGAGGAGTTGTTATGGATCAAGGTGTACATAAATTTACTATGCTAAATTGGTTTCTTGGTGATGTAGATTCGGCCCAGTGTTGGTGCTCAAAAACATTAAATAGTCCCCCCAATAAAGGAGAAGATACCGCAATTATACTATTGCGCTATAAAAATGGAGCCATTGCAAGTGTTTGTTTAACTTCTACATCTGTACATCCATTGAATAACACTACTGAATTACAGGGGACAAAAGGAACTATTTATGAAGATCATTCTAGGGAAAACCCTCTTAAAATTTTTTCATCTCATCCCGAAGCAGAAAAGAAAGGTGAATTTTATAGTCCCTCTGTACCTATTGAACATGGACCTTACCCACAATATTATACAATCTCCGCTCGATATGAAGATAGATATTTTGCTGAGTGTGTATTGGACGATAAAGAACCTGAATTCACCCCTGAACAAGCAAAGGAAGCAGTTGCTATTGTCTTGCTTTCATATCTTTCTGCTAAGAAAAGAACGATTGTTACTATGGATGAACTTAAAAAAATTGCAAAAAAAAAAGGAACACATAGCATCTTAGAAGATTTTCTGCCCAATATTCAAAATAATTATAAAAATTTAAATTGGTAAAAAGGTAAATATAAAAATATAAGGAGATTGAAAATGGTAAAGCATATTGGAATTATTGGTTGTAGTGCAGAAGGAGCCGCCCTTTGTTATAAAACAATTTGTATAGAAGCTCAAGAAAAGTTATTTAAATATAGACACCCTGAAATAACAATGCATACACCACCTCTTTCTGATTATATGCAACACATATGGAATGGTAATTGGGAAGGTGTAGCTGAGTTAATGCTCAATTCAGCAAGAATTGTCTCAAAAGCAGGAGCAGATTTTGCAATATGCCCTGACAATACTATACATCAAGCATATGAATTGATGATATCTAAGTCTCCTATTCCGTGGTTGCATATCGCTGAAGTTGTAGGAGAAGAGGCTAAACAAAAAAAATTTAAACATCTAGGAATTTTAGGTACAAAATACCTCATGAATTCTCCAGTTTATCATGATGTTCTCAAGAAATTTAGGATATCGTGTGAGATTCCAGTAGTTTCTGATCAAGATAAAGTGGATAAGATTATTTTTGAAGAATTAGTGAATGGGGTATTTTCAGAGGAATCCAGAAAGGAATTTAATAAAATAATACAAAAATTAGCTAAAAATAACTGTGATGCTGTTATTCTTGGATGTACAGAGATACCTCTACTTGTAGACCCCAATGATTGTCCCTTACCTACTTTAGACTCTACCAGATTACTAGCAAGAGCAGCAATTAACAAAGCGTTAGAATAATTCAAAAAAGTACGTTTCTACTTTCTATTGGGTAGTCCACCCTCCGTCGATACGAAGGTCTGAACCTGTCATGTAAGAGGCGTCTTCAGTTGCTAAAAAGAGAATTCCTGTAGCAATTTCTTCTGGTGTTGCCCAACGTCCCAATACTCCTTTTTGCTCAAACTCTTCTTTAACAACTTCATATGAAACACCTCTCTCTCTTGCTTGTTTTGCAACATCACTTTGTAGCATCGGTGTATCAGTAGCTCCAGGGCTTACACTATTTACACGTACATTATAAGGTGCCAAATCTAGTGCTAATGCTCTAGTATAGCCTAAAACTCCTGCTTTTGTAGAACAGTAATTTGCATGAGCGACTTGACCAATATGAGCCGCTATCGAAGCTAACGTAATAATCGATCCTGATTTTTGCTGTTTAAAATAAGGGACAGCATATTTGCATGTGTAATGAGTGCCCTTTAAATTCACATCTATTAGAAGATCATAATCCTCATCTGGAAAAGTCTCAACAGGTCCAACTCGTACTACTCCTGCATTTACAATCAAAATATCGATTCTCCCATGTGTATCAATAACTGAATCGATCATTTTCTTAACTTCTTCTGGATTTCTTACATCTACTTTCATAATTGAGGTTCTATCTTTGCCATTTTCAATCAATTCAAGAGTTTCTTTAAGACCCTCTTCATCAATATCTGAAAGTACTTGTATCGCTCCCTCTTTTGCAAATAATACAGCGGTAGATCTGCCAATTCCAGAAGCTGCACCAGTTAATACTACTATCTTATCTTTTACTCTAATCATTATACACCTCTATTTTACTAAAAATATATTGATAAATTAATTTTACTAAGAAATAATGGCTAGTGTATAGACCAAACTTATTTATTTTTTTCTAATTTTTCTTAATTATGAATTCTGTAAAATATGGATTAGTAGGAATCGGCAACACACTCAATTCAGCTTGGCCTTATCATTATGTTGGTTGCAAAAATAATCCAAAAATAGAATTTGTGTCAGTGTATGATATCAATCAAAAGAAAGCAACTAAACTAGCTAAAATCTTCAAACTGAAAACTTTTGCTTCTTATGAAGATCTTCTAGAAAGCGATATTGATGCTGTTCTTGTATTGGTTCCACACCATGCACATGAAGAGGTAGTAAAAAAAGCAGCAAAAGCAGGAAAGCATATTCTATGTGAAAAACCCATGGCAACGACTCTTGAGGGATGTGACCAAATGATCAAAGCGACTAAAAAAGCAGGAGTTAAATTTATGATTGCTGAAAATCATCGTTTTTTGCCCGCTCATCAAAATATTCATGACTTTGTAGATCAAGGAACAGTTGGGAAAGTTTTTATGATTCGCTCCTATGAAGGGGTTCCAGAGGTTCATAATGTCAACAATCCAGAATCTTGGAAAGCACATCCTATAAAAGCAGGAGGAGGTGCGTTAATGGACATGGGCGTCCATAAATTTGCTACTTTCAATTGGATTTTAAATGATACAGTGGATTCTGCTTATTGTTGGATTACTAAACAATTAACAAAGCTACCTGAAAAAGCAGAAGATAATGCGTTTATTTTTCTGAAATATCAATCTGGTGTTATTGTCGAATGTGTTCTAAGTTTTACAGTTAACGCACCCTCATCCAATCAATTAGAAATTTATGGAACAGAAGGAACATTAATAGAAAATCATGATTGGGATAATCCTATAAAAGTTTATACCCCTCAAAAACTAGACACTGACAAATCGAAAGGATGGTATTATCCAAAAATAAATCATGGTCCTTTTCCAAAATATTATCACATTTCAATGGGTAATGAGGATTCCTATTTTACAAATTGCATACTAGATGACAGAGAACCTGAATTTACACCAGAACATGCAAAAGAAGCTGTAGCTACAGTTCTTTTAGCATATTTGTCAGCAATTAATGCGAGAACTACATCAATGGATGAATTAATGGATATTTATAAGACAAAAGGAACTAGATTCATACATGAAAATTTAATGAAAGCTGTTCAAAATAATTATATATTAGATTAAATCAAACTAACGAAGATTGTAATGAAATATGGTTAAAAATGAATAATTTTAAAAAAATAGTCTATTTATTTGATATAAATTTCTTTATCTAAACTTGAGAGCCTTTCACATCCAGTACTCGTTATTCTATAACAGTCTTCGATTCCTACTAATCCCTGGCCTCTAACATTTTGCCATGCTTCTACATCTAATACCATATTTTCTTTTATAGGGCCATCATAGGTATGTCCGGGACCAAAAATATGTGTTTCTTCGGTTTCTAACCCTATGCTATGGCCAATTATACTACAGAATCCCCTTCCTAGATGTTTATAATATCTGAAGGCACTTTTATATAGTTCTTTTGGATCTACGCCTGGTTTAAGGTTTTCTAGGCAAAATTCTTGAACTTTTATCATATTTTCCATAGCTTTTACACCTTTTTCAGGAGCTTGTCCAACGACAGCATCACGACTAACATCTGAAACATAACCCTTCCATACAGCACCAAAATCAAATCTAATCATATCA
Organism: Promethearchaeota archaeon; assembly: GCA_016839915.1. Taxonomy (GTDB): domain Archaea; phylum Asgardarchaeota; class Lokiarchaeia; order Sigyniarchaeales; family SOKP01; genus Loki-b32. The sequence continues at coordinate 36,527 of JAEOTH010000080.1, read as the reverse complement.
CCCGGTTCAACAACAGTTCCAACACCGGGAGCTTCTGGATCGGAATTCCCAATATTCATTGTTAAATGATCCCAACCTTCTGCTCCCTCATTAACTATAGTACTTCTTGCTATCTGAAGTAATTCATTATCAGTAATTCCCTCTTTCACGGCTTCAATGCAATTAAGAATGGCTTTTTCGGCAATTTGAGTAGATTTTTTAATTCTTTTTATTTCTTCCTCTGATTTAATCAAACGCATTTCTAAAAATACATTATCTCCATCAACAAAAGAAGCATTTGGGAATTCTTTTCTTAGAAATTCTGATTGATATCTAGGCATAAGAGTTTCAAGGCCAATATTTCCATTTTTCAAACCAAAATCATCCAATTTATCTTTCAATAGGTTTAAGCCACCTTTAGTGGAGCCTACACGTTCGTAATTCTTAACCCATGAAAATTTCTCAACACTGTCATATAAAATCCATATTAACAAAGTAACTTCTCCATCTTTAGTTATTATTGAAAAGCTGGGATATTGATTATATAAAACAAATAATATTGGATTTGGCGCAACATGTAGTGTGGGAATCCCCGTTGTATAAAAAACATTAACAGGTGTAGTAGCAATTAATGCATCAAGATTAAACTTCTCAAGAAGTTCAATCGCTTTTTTTTTATTGTATCCTATTGGTTCGACCATTCCTCTCTCAGCTATAATAATTAATCATAATCATCCATAAAAATCTCCAATCTTTCCAAATCAGACATGGTTCCTTTTGGTTTAAGTGTTCCATCCATAAATGCTTCCATTGGATCAATTTCTCCAGTTGAGATACCTAAGAAAAGGTCGGATTCAACTTCTAAACTCATTTCTGCATTCTCATTAAAACTTTCTTCTACACTTGCTTCTTTATCTCTAAAAATTAACTGGACTTTATAACCAATATCTGGAAAGATGAATTGCATCGCTTTATTAAAATCTTCAAATTCTTCTGCAATTTCAGGGTCATCGAGTTTTCTTGCCCATTTTTCTAATGCTTGTTTTAATTCTTCAGCAGTTGCCATATACTTTCACCATTATCAAATTTAATTTATCTTTATTTTATAACATTATTTTTTTCCTTTAATGTCTTTAAGATCCAACATTACATTTTGAGGATATTTGGCTTTAGTCCATGGAAGACTTGAGAAAAAGTGGGAAAAAATTCGTACAATTAAAGGCTGCTTATTTTTATACAAATTTTTTTTATTAAAATACACACGTCGATATGGTTCAGCATATTTCCAACCAGGGAGTTTTCTTCCTGCAAATCTACTGAATAGTCGATATGGGAGCATAGTATATCTTAAAAGCCATTGTTGTGTTTTATGGCAATCAATCAATTTGTATGTTAAAGTTTTAATATCCTTCTTTTTAAAACCAAAAGAGAAATTTGGATATAAAGAAGTGTAAAAATAAAGAATTGGAGTAAAATCAATCATTTTATTGTAGATGACGTAAAATACTGCTCTTCCAGTGTTTATATGATCCATATGATAATACCAAGAATAGATTGCTTCTGGAGCAAAAATAATATCAGGTTTTTCATTTTTTAGATATTCAGCAATTTTATTAATGAAATCATTATTGAATGGTACAAATCCATCGATATATCCTAAAAAATCTATATTTTCAGTAGCAATTTCATGAATTTTTTCTGCGTTAAACAATTCTCGTGTTCTTATTTTAGCAAGAAATTCTCCTTTAAATTTATCATATTGAGGCCCAGGAAGACCAAATTCACCTTTTGTCATTGAAGCAATTTTAATATCATACTTTTTTTTGCTTTTTATAGCAAGATAATGCATTAAATGGCCACATTTATGCTCTAAATCATCAGGATGAGCTTGAAACAATATAATTTTTGTCATGTCATCTCAAAATTAGTAAAATCTATTTTATTTCTTCCATTTGTGCCGATCTTTTTCCTAATAAAAAGGAACTAATCATTATGAAAGTAACACCAGAAATTAAAAAGAAAATTGAAAAGTCACTCGGAGGAATCCCTAAAAATACTAGAAAATATATACCAATGGGCACAATTTGGGTTGGAACTTGTTGAATAGGAACCATATTACTAGCTTGACCTACTCTATAAGCTAGTTGGATTGTTGTTAAACCAAATATATTACTAAAAATTAGAATTATTCCAGAAATTATACATATTATAAGTTGGGCTATATTAAAAGGACCACTAAATATTTCTGTTATTGTTCCTATAAATTGGCTTACCCACAAATTTGAAAGAGCAAACATGAACCCAGACAAGATTGCTAATAAAATTCCCTTAAATCTGTCACTTTTTCTTTGGAAAACATGACAAAATAAAGATAAAACAACAATAACAACAGTAAAAATGGTTATCCGAATAATAAGTCTAATTTCTAATAGATTTGTTTCAATAAGATCTATTGATAATTGACTTAAGCTTAATAATAAAGTTCCTGCTATCATTAGCAAAATCCCGATTATTTCTTCTAATTTTAACTTCTCTCCTACGATCTTAATTGATCCTAAAGCTAGAACGATTAGACCAAAAGCCATAAGCCCAGGAACAAGTGCAGGACCAATCATCGTTTGAGCTGTTAAAAAGAATATTGAACTGACTCCAAAACTTAGGATCACTCCTAATAACCAAGTAGGGCTTTTTACTAAGCTCTTCATAAATTTAGATTCTTTGGACTTTTCATTTACAGCCTTTTTTTGGAAAACAGATCCCAATTGAGTTATTGAACCGGCTAGCAATGCTAGAACCACGCCTAACCAATAAAATTCATTAGCCATTTTTTCACCATAATAAAACTAATTTTAAATTTCAACATAATTTATATTAAATTTGAATTTTTATTTATAAAAAGATTTAAGTTTAAAGCTCGAATTTTTAAGTAATTTTTCAAGGTAATTGACATGGAATGTGAGCTTAAGAATATAAAAATTTATTATGAAATTTTTGGCCAAGGGACACCAGTTTTAATGATTCATGGTTGGCCTGTAGATCATCGGATTATGAAGGGATGCATGGAACCTATATTTAAGACTAGAAACAGATATGAAAGAATTTACTTCGATTTACCAGGAATGGGAAAAACTAAAGGTGAAGATTGGATTAAAAGTACAGATGATTTTCTCAATATTGTGATAGATTTTATAGAAAGAATTATTCCAGATCGAAATTTTATCATTGTTGGTGAATCTTTCGGTAGTTATTTAGCAAGAGGGTTAATTGAGAAAAAACACGATTTAATTGATGGAATCTTATTTTTAGTGCCTTTAATCATAGCAAATAGAGATCAAAGAACATTACCTAAACCCACTGTTTTAGTAAAAGATTCAAATTTATTATCGAAATTAAGTCCATTTGAGTTGGAAGTAATTGAAGATGTTGCAACAGTTATTAACCAAAGTGTATGGGAAAGAGGGAAAGAGGAAGGATTATCTGGTTTAAAAATCGCTGATATGGAATTCTTAAATAGAGTCGAAGAAAAAGGATATGCATTCTCATTTGATGTGGACAAGACGTATAATAAATTTGATAAACCTACATTATTCTTTTTAGGACGACAAGATTCTGCTGTTGGGTATCAAGACGCATGGAAAATAATTGAAAAATATCCACGAGCTACTTTTGCAGTATTAGATAAAGCGGGACATATCGCGCAAATTGAACAAGAAAAATTGTTTAAGGTTCTAGTGAATGATTGGTTAGATAGAATTGAATTTTCTTTAAGCAAATAAAATTGTTTTATTTTTGATAAAAAATCATAGAGAAATGTTATTCTCCTTGAATTTGTACAAGCACTCTTCTATTTCTTGGTCCATCGTACTCAGCGAACATTATTCCCTGCCAAGTCCCTAACATTAATCTTTTTTCATGGATCAATATATCGACGGAATGTCCTGTTAATGAACATTTGATGTGAGCATCAGAATTTCCTTCACCATGTTTATAGGAATAACCTAATCCTCCTCCTTTAGGTATTAATTTACTTAAATATTTACTAATATCTTTAATAACAGAAGGATCTGCATTTTCATTGATTGTTATCCCGGCAGTAGTATGTGGTATATAAATTCGACATAAACCTTCTTTTACATCATATTTTCTAATGATTTTTTTAATTTCATTAGTGATATCAATTAATACCTCTCGTTCCAGTGTTTTTACTCTAATCTCATCAAAATATATCAAAATATCACCAATTTTAGTAATTTTCAAATATTTAATATAATTACTTAATTTTTTAAAGATCCGTGTTTTCCCCTTCCTTTATTGAAAGCTTCACTTCCCTTTAAATACTCTCCGCTTTCTAAAGTTTTTAAGCCAAACTCAAATTCATTCGCTAACGCATCTTCTAAATTCAAGCTAAATTGTTCATGAGTAGACTTACGATCATTTCTCATGCATATTTTTGGAAAGCTACTTATAATTCTCGCAAGCTTTTCTGCTTCTTGCCTTGATTGACCGTTTTCAACGATTCTATTTGCAAGTCCCCATGAGTAGGCTTCATCAGCTGTTATAGGGCGTCCAGTAAGGATCATATCCAATGCTCTACTTAAACCAATGAGTCGAGGTAAACGAACTGTGCCACCATCAATTAACGGTACACCAAATCTGCGACTGAACACACCTAATATCGCACTTTTTTCTATAATACGTAAATCGCACCATAATGCTAATTCAAGACCTCCAGCAACAGCATAACCAGCAATCGCTGCAATTACAGGTTTAGATAATCGCATCCTTGTAGGACCCATAGGACCATCACCCTCTTTTTCAACTCGATTTCCATGACCCTTACTAATCACCTTTAAATTTGCTCCAGAACAAAATGTTCCATTGGCACCATATAGCACTGCAACTTCTGCTTTATCATCACGTTCAAATTTCCGAAAAGCTTCAGCAAGCTCTTCGGCAGTAGGACCATCAACAGCGTTTTTAACTTCAGGATTATCAATAATTATGGTGAAAATTGGATATTCTTTCTCAATTCTTATAGGCATATAAGAAGTAATGAAAAGAAAAAAAAAAAGTTAGTTAATTATTTCTCACGCTCAAAATAATAAAGGGTTCTATCGATAAATATTAATTCCCAACCTTCGACTGCGACATTATTAATGGCCTCGGTTAAGGCCTCAATAGTGTTGAGCTCTTTCGTTCCATATTGAAACTGTTCGATTTTATAGTCTTTCATATAATCACTTTTTGTATTAATATTATTAAAGAGAAAGGTAAATACAATAGGAGTAAGTAGTATATTATCTTTTCATAATAATATTGGATATTCCATTTCTATAAGAACTGCCACGAAAAAACATAAATTTTTAATAATAGAAAATAGATTCCTTTTTTTAATAACTCGGATTAAATCAAATATTACTCCTACTTTAATTTTGAATGATCGTTCATTCAAGATTTTTAATCTATTTGATGAATTTTTTTATCCCTTAATGATCCCCCATAAAAATCAAATTTAATATACACAATATACTAATATTGGCGAATTGGTTAAACTTATATATGATGCAGATTATTCAACTAAATATCTATTAAGTCAATTAAATATTACACTGAATAGACGTTCATTTAATAAAATATAGTGAAATTTTTAATAAAAAAAAGGTCGGAAAAAATGGTTATAAAAACAAACATAACTGAAATGCTAGGTATTAAACATCCAATAATTGCAGCACCTATGGGACCCTTTTACACGACAAACCTAACAATTGCAGTTTCAGAAGCAGGAGGATTAGGTGTTTTAAGCCACGTAACATTAAGTGAAGGCGTTACAATAAACCAAATTAAGGAAAGCATGAAAACAGTAGTCGAGTATACTGATAAGCCTTTTGGACTGAATATTCGAACAGCAGCACTGCAACCTGATGCGGTAAAATTATGTAGGCAAATTCCAAGATTTATAATGGATAACCCTAAAATCAAAGACCAATGTACCTACTTAATTACAAGTGCAGGATCTCCAAAAATATTATATAACAAATATTTTAAAGCACTAAAGGAAACCGCAAACATCAATCATTTTCATGTAGTACCTTCTTTAGAACTAGCAAAAAAAGTGATAAAACATGGTGTTGATGGGATAGTCGCAACCGGACATGAAGGTGGAGGGCATCAATCTTATGATAATGCCAGCACATTGATTCTTTTACAACAAATTAGACAAGAAATCCCAGAGATCCCAATAATTGCGTGTGGGGGTTATGCTACTGGGGAAGGATTAGCCTCAGCTTTAGCTATGGGTGCAGGAGCAATTGCAATGGGAACGAGACTCATAGCGTCAAAGGAATGTGAGTTTCATGAAAATTACAAAAATGAGGTCAAAAATTCAACAATATCTGATACTAAATTAGTTACAGGAGTTTTTGGACCTGCCAGAGTATTGAAAAATAATTATGCGAAAAATGCTACTGTTGTTTTAAATAAAAAAGAAAAAAGAGCTGAAGAAACTTCTATGTCAGTAATAAGAGATGGTGTGATAAAATTAGAGAGAGCATATAATGGAGATGTTGAAAACGGTATTATTCTCTTAGGGCAGAGTTGTGGACTGGTAGACGAAATTGAGAGTGTCTCAGATATTATTAATTCAGTTGTAGATGATGCTGAGAAATGTCTAAAGACAGCATATTACATGGTAAATTGAGGTATTAGTGAAAATAAGGGAGAATTTTAAAAATGACTGAATCTGTAGTTGTATCAATATTTCAGATAAATAACATCGCAGAACTAAACAATTTAAGCTTATTCGATTATGAAAATTCTATAAATAATTATTTTAGCGATAACAATAGTCCAAACTTTTACCAACGCTATTTTAAATGGTTTAACCATATTGAATTTGAAAAAACCAATACTTCTTTCTTAAAAGATTTTAACAAATGTTTTCATGATTTTTTTTTCTAATTTGTATTTTAAATTAAAAACAGTTTAATTATAAAATTAGAAGAAAACTAAAAATAAACAAAAAGAAAAAGTACTAAAATAAAAATTATTTTTGATTTTTCAAATACTCATTCATTTCAACAAAACTACTAGTTCTAATAAGTGCTGCTTTGAGAAATTGAAAACCAATATCATATGTAGAGCCATCTCCTCCTATATGAATAATCCAAGGTATCTCTTGACTATAAAGATCTTTCGCTTTCATGATCTTTTTTGCAGTTGAGATAGCTTCAGCAACTGTAGCACCAGATTCAAATAAATGGTGTACCCAAGGAACATTCCAAGAAGTGACGTTGTCTTTTGAAGTTGAAACCTCTGAACAACTTGTATTATTCACGTAAATTATATTCCTCTCAGCAACTGCAGTTGCTGCTGTTGCCAATTGATTCAAGACCATCCCAGCTCCACATCCAGGACATAAACCATGACCAGGTTGTAAATGAATTTGAGGTTGCAGTTTTTTTCGATTAACTCGATAAACATCTACAGGTTTTTCAGTGCCAAATTTTTCAATTAATCCTTTCAATTTATTATTTCGTTGTTCTGTTAAATAAATAATCTCATCAATTTCTTTCTCCATAAATTTAGGTTTAAATAAGTGCCTAAACCTACCCATTGATTTAAGGTATTCTACAAATTGATCTTTATCAATATCTAATCCACGATAATAAGTAAATGTAGGAATACCATCTTCTACTCTTGCTGTATAAAGAGGCCAATAACCACAATCTGTTGCTAGTTTGGATATTTTTAAGGCATCAGCCGCACCATGTCTCCATCCTCTCATACAGTCAGAATATGCTTGGATGAAAGCAGATCCATTCGATTTAAGAGCATCGGCTACCTTTCCCATAAAGTCATTTGGATATGCTGGATTTACTGTGGCTAAGAATAATTTTTTTGTTCCATAGAAAGCAAATGGAGTAACTAAATCCTGTTTCACACCTATTTTACCAGGAATTTTCTCTCCTGCGGGGCCAGTTGTAGTAGATGCAAAAGGAGGTGTTCCACCACTTTCTTGGATTCCTGTATTCATAAAAGCTTCATTATCATAGTTGAAAAATAAGACATTACTCTTTTCATTTCTACCCAAAATTTCCTCAAAATTAATGATATTTCTCTCTGGTTTTGACATTTATCGATCCACCCCTGCAATTTTTTGTTTAGTTTCCCTAACTCCTAGATATTGATAAAGCTGCCCTTTCATATCTGTTACAGATTCCATCTTCTTTTTTGCTATATCAAACTCATCCCTTGTAACATCTCGACCGCCTAAACCTACAATAAAACTTCTGAATAGTGTTCCAAGTGGATATAATGCTGAAGCAATTGTCATTGAAAATGGTGGTAAAAGGCCATTTAATGAATCCGATTTTTCTAAAATAATAAGTTTCTCGATATCATGTTGTTGTACGATTTTGCGTAATTCTTCGGATGGGAACGGTCGATAGGCTCTTATCTTAATTAACCCGATATCTTTGTTTTTTGTCATCCAACTGATAATATTTCCACATAACGAACCCATTGTACAAAAAGCTGTTCTTGATGAGTTGTCTAAATTATACGTTTCAATAGGGTTATATTCTCTTCCAGTTTCTGCTTTAAATTTTTTAAAGACATCCTTCATTTGCCCTAAAACTGGCTGTTTAGCTTCTTCCAGTCGTGCTCTTCCTTCCATAAAATAAGAAGGAGTAACGATACCACCCCATGTTCCTGGTTTTGATGGATCAATTGTGTGTCTTTGTTTTTTAGGTGTCATTCTTTTAACTGTTTCATCTGGTATTAATGTTAATTTTTGGACTGAATGAGATATTATGAAGCCATCATGTACAAATATAGTTGGAAATAAAGAATCTTCTGAGACCATCACTGAAAGTATTGCTGCGTCATAGGTCTCCTGAACATTTTCAGAAACAATTATATTCCAACCTAGTTCAGAATTAACTTGAGTGTATTCCCAAGAGTTCCAAATAGATAAATTAGGTGAATTAAACGCTCTAGCAGAAATCATCATTGTTAGCGGTAATCTCCACCCTACAGCCATAGGGAGTGCCTCAGTCATTAATAAATATCCTTGACTTGCCGTAGCAGTAAAAGATCTTGCTCCTGCAGCACAAGCAGCAGTTGAAAAACTTATTGCAGCTAATTCTGATTCTACATTCACAAAGGCTGCTTTTAATCTTCCGTGATGAACGACATCAGATAATCCTTCAACTGATTGTGTTTGAGGGGTAATGGGAAAAGCACATATCACATCTGGATCTGTTTGAGTCACTCCACCAGCAACAGCATAATTACCTATCATTGTAGTTTCGATAGGTTCTTTTATTTCCTTAAAAAAAATTCTCATTGGTTCTATACTCATAATATTTACCTCTTTTACTCAGGTGTGGCACAAGCTGCCGGACCTTGTTTTAATCTTTTAGTTATAGCTTGAACAGGACAAATCTCTAGGCAGTTTTGGCAAGATTTACAATGAAATTGGTCAATTCCTTTCATATGCCATAATTCATCTTCTCCTTTTTCTCTGATTATCGTAAAATCAGGGCATATATACCAGCATTGAGCGCAATCAGTACATTTTTCTTCATCCCAAATCATGTCCCATTCACCCCAAGAACCTGTATTTACATGTTTACTACCAATTTCTATTACATCCTCATCACAATACCATACCCCCGCGTCATCCAGCTCTTTAAATCCGGGCAATCCAGGATACACTTGTTGCCAGGGAACTTTTGTATCAGTAGTAAAGTCAATAGTGGGAGCATCTGGAGTTTCATATATACAAGTTTCTTCATATGCTCGTTTTATAGCAGCGATATTTTTACTTGCTACTTCACCTTTGAATCGACGCATTATAGCATCTGCTAATGCATCAGTAGAAAAAATTGGCATAACTCTTAATAAAGCTCCTAATATAATTGTATTCGTTATATTTCTACCAAGAATTTCCATTGCAATGTTTAATGCATCAATAGTCGCTATATTTATATCTTTTCGACCAATAACTTCTTGAATAGTAATCTGATCCATAGTAGTATTTATAATAAGCCATCCTCCGGGCGCAATTCCTGCTATTACATCAACTTCTCCTAAGAGAGAAGGATCTAGTACAGAAACAGCATGTGGAGCATAGACTTGTTCATTAGTTCTAACTAAATCTTCATTAGCACTTAGTCTAACATAACTTTCAGTAGGAGATCCCATACGCTCTGCCCCAAATAAGGGTTGACATACTCCATAACCATAAAAAGCTTCAACACATAAATTGGAGGCAGTAACACCACCTTGTCCACCACGAGCGTGAAATCTAAGATTGATTACATTTTCGTTTAATATTTCTTTCATTTGTTCTGGAGTCAACATTTTGAAAAAACACTTTATTTTTTTGAAAATTCAATTCTATTAAATAAATCAAAGGCTAAAATTTAAGTTATGCATAATATCTCATAAAACTTTTCTATATACAATTTACAAAAAAAAAGTCATACTTATAGGAAAACTAATTTGTTAGTTATAATCCTTTTCTAGTTTTTTTACAACATCCACGCATAAAAGGAGAATGTTTTTTAATCCTTGTTTAGAAACCAAACTCATGTTATCATTCTTTGTATGTACCATCTTCAAACCTGGTTGAGAGCCAAGCCAACAGGCTTCAAAACCTTCATGAACAAATGGCATATAATCAGACCAAGCGCCAGTAGGTGCATAAATATCTTTTAATCTAATGTTTAGGTCTTTACTGCTTTCTATAAATAGCTGATTTAATTTCTTTGAGGAAACTTTTCGGGGAATTCCATATGAAGTTATTAGTCTAATTAACTCATTTCCTCCGATTAAATCAAGATTAACAAAAAAAGTTGAACTTTTGTCGAAATCATCTTTATATTTCTGGATAAAATGAATCGCTCCTCCTAAGTTTAACTCCTCTGAACCTGTAGACAAAAATATTAGATCAATGTTCTTAATTGGATTTTTTTTATAAAATCTAGCAAGTTCTATTATCGTACCTACAGCAGCTGCATTGTCATAAGCTCCGGGAGAATCATTACCAGTTTTATTGAAATAATTAATTGCTCCAATAATAGCAATAATTATACAGAGATCTAATAAAATATTATTCAAGATAGGTACGTTAAAATTAAGAAAAATTCTGAGTAGACTTAAAATTAAATAAATTAGAAGTAAAATTAGAGAACCAAATACAGAGATAATAAATAGTAATATTCTTGTCGATGTTGGAAAAGTTTGAGACTTTGAATCCCAATGCCCAATAAAAACTATTTTACCACATGAATTCTTACTTTTCAACTTAGTAAAAATGTTCTCTGTCTCATAATTGTATATTTCATTTTTGGATAATTTAATTTTGTTAATTCTAGTGAGTGCTTTATATGAAATATAGAGATTAAGCACAAATACACTAAGAGTTAAAAAGGGACTTAAATAGAATGAAAGTGCCAATAAAATCAAAGCAGAGCCAGTAATTAAAAAAATGAATCTTATAAAAATCCAATTATATGAAGAAGTCTTAAAGATATCTCTTTGGACTGGATTATACCCTGCATTTTTAAATTCATCTGTTACAATTGCTGATGCTTTCTTCTCTCCTTCTGAACCTACCAGTCTTGGAAAAGCAAGTCTTTCTGTTATCCTATAAGCATTATCCTCACTTGGTATGATACCAGAGGAGTTTTCATTTACTTTTTTTGTATTTAAATCTTCTGAGCTCATTTTTGATTTCAAAATCATATCTTCTTGTTAATTATAAAATATTTAAACCACTCTATTGGTAAATCTTGATAAACTTTTTCCAGAAAATCTTGTATACTTAATACTCCTATATTTGAAATAATTCCAGAAATATAATGAGGTTGTGTAATATCAAAATAATAATTATGAATCTGTAAAAAATCGGTTACTAAACTTTTATCATAAATCTCTTCTATTGGCTTTTCCTCAATGAGAATCGGATATCCATAATGACTTTTTAAATTATATTTATACGAATCAGCTATGGCATAGACCTTAACATCATTTGTCTTGGCTAATATTGCTAAAGGGAGTGTGCCAATTTTATTGATAACGGACCCATCTTTCAAGATACTATCAACTCCAATTAGCACTACATCAATCTGATTGATATATTTTCCCATCGCGGCATCAATGATAAGGTGAGTTTTATAATATTGAGATAAAATCTCAGCCGTCTTCCTTCCCTCGAACAACGGTCTTGATTCAAGTATATATATCTCTAAATTATATTTCGTATTTCCTAATAATGAATTGATAATAGTCGAACTGTATGATATCAGCATTATTTTTAAATGGGATTTCTTGAATTTTCTTAAAAATTCATTGAAATAAGTATTCAATGCTTTTTTCCTTATGATTCTGTCTTTTTCAAACTCAACTAATCTCTGTTGTATTGTCTTTACGGTAATTTTTTCTAAGTTTTGGATTATGTACCCCATTGAATTAATAAGAGGGGCCATACTCGGACGAGAATTGATAATGTTTTTTGCTAACAGTAAGATTTTATCTTTTATATTATCATTTGGATTTTTAACTAATTCTAATTGAGTTTTTATTATTTCAAGAGCTTTTCTAACTAATTGATCTGCTCCTGATGAGTCGTCTGCTTTTAAATCTGAAAGCATTTTAGGAATGTCGATTTTCTGCTTACCCAAATTAATTTGCCTTCATTCACTATCCATAAAATTTCTGCCGATATATTTTAAGTAATCAATAAAAATTTTTAAATATTCGGCAAATTGCTAAAGCAATCCATAGATAGGAGTCTTTATCTTTTGTTATTAAAAGTTGTAAATCCCATGAACCATTTTTTAATTGCTTATCTCTTAATATGCTGAGTGCTAATTCAATTTGAGGATGTGTACTAATAAACCTGTAATGAAATAATTCAGCTAATTTTGTAAGAAAACAAGAAATAAAAAAAAAAAATTAAAAGTTTATAATTTTAAAAACCCATACATTTCCATTTGAAACGGAAGGATTTTGCTTTAAATTCATAGTCTACAGTTCCATATTGACCAACATAACTTACAACGAGGATTGCATCTTTGGCTTCGCTTTTAATTAATGCGATAGCCATTCCAAGTTCTGACTCATCACATTTAAGCCACATGTCTTTAACTTGTTTGCATGTGACATGACCGTTAGGCTGAATATGTGCTTCAACAATGCTGACCATGAAATCGGCTTCTTTTGGAACAGGTGCTAAAGCATCCATAATTGGAGTTCCAGATACATCTGCTTCAGTTATAAACCAACCATCATATTCTGTATTCCAGTCAGTCATAAATCTGAAACCAATAAGGACATCTTGTCCAGCATATGCTGTTAAATCAAAGGACATAGGAATTGGTACATACAAATAACCAGTAAGATATGCTGTCCAGCTTGTTAGTCCTGGAAGATTATCAACTATTCCATAATGGGCACCATCTACGTAATCCATAGTAGTATATTCATTTGCGAGAGATACCCATGTTTCTCCTCCATCAGTTGAGACTTGTACAAATCCAAAATCCCAATTATCTTCAATATCCCAATAAGTCATAAGATTCAATGTTGGAGCGGTTGTAGGAACAGATACTTCACCAGCTAATAACATATTTTTAAGAGCTCCTTGAGGTCCAGACCACCATGCGCCATCAAGAATAGGATCAAAAATAGGATCTGCAGCAAAGTCATATCTTAACCATTCATAAGGATAATATGCTAAGTCCTGACCGTCAAAGAAGAAAAAGTCTAATCCTCTTAAGTCTGGGAATCGTATGTATTCAGTACTATATGGTCCTATTTCAGTGACACCATCAGGAGGTGCATTTAATGGATCTAAGATGACACCATCTGGATGGAAGGTTGATGAGTGTGTTATTGTATACCCAAATTCTTCTGCTGCGCTTGTCCAACCAACATTATATCCTGGCATATCATGAATTGTCATAGGATATACACCGCCTAAATCAAATGATTTATAGTTATATTTTCCACAGCCAGGTTTATCTGAATGAATGAGATTTGCAATTCTCCAATCGTGAAATACATCATCAAAATCTACTCCTTCAGGTAAAAGTTGACTGATTCTTGGGATAGGACTGAGTTTGAGATCAGGGATCATAGGGTCTCCTTGAACATATCTGTGCCAAAAGTCTTCGCCATAATGATCAGATACATACATTGACCATAGAAACGCAGCTCCATAATCAGCTAGAATGTTAAAACCTCCTTGATCACCCCATACGGTAAGGGAATTATCAGGACTATGTAAGAACCATTCTACTTGACCCCAATCAATAGGATAGCCACATAATGGTTCTGCATATAAGGAACAGGCTTCATTCATCCAGGTTTCATCGCCGCTGAACCAATCGTCATGAATAAGATGTTGATATTCATGTGCGATAGTACTCTCATATAGATTAGGACGAGCGTCATCATCATCAAGGAACCATGGATCATCTGCATCCCCCATTCTATGTACCCAATCATAAGCATCGATAGAAATAACATTTCTATCACAGTATAGTTCAAATACAGCACCCCAATAGAATCCTGCGACGTAAGAAGGATATGTATAATCATACCAGTTATCATCTCCGACATTTGAAATTAAAATTACTGATTTACCAGCATCATCATAGTAACCATAGGGTAATCCCGCAAAACTTCCATCATGCCAATCTTCTTGCCCAAAATAACTTGTATCTATTGGATAGATTGTATTATCAAATTGATCAGCAAGATATTCGCATTGTTCATCTGTTACGACTGGTATGGGTCGTGGGTCACCTAGATAATACCATGAAAGATTATCCATAACCCAAACTTCACAGTGTACTCCAACAGCTCTTAATCTATATTCTGCTAGATAAATACCAACTGTAGTATCGTACCATATCCAGGGGTGAGTCGTGTCAATATCTCCTTCATCAGCACTCGTTTGTAAACCAAAACTTGTTGCTCCGCCTTTAAACTCTAATTCTGCATCAAAGTCTACTTCCATATTCCTTAACTTCCAACCAATATCCGTTGGAGCATAGTTAAATGTTCCGTTTGTAGAGGCAGTAGTTGGAATAAAAAGAAATGCAAAACTAGCAATATTTAAAAAGCTGAAGACTACTAGTATAGCAACTAATTTTTTTCTCATTAATTTATCATCTTTTTTTTTTTATAGATTTGTTAGTTTGTTCATTTCCATTTTTGCAGTTCAAATATCTTAAATCATATAATAATTAAAGATACTATGAACATCGCCAAAAAGTCATAAAATTTCCGCGAGTGATTTACACCCTACAAAATTCTAGACATTTTCAGTGATTTGTATATTATGCCGATTAGTTTATAAATTTTTTTTTTTTCATTTGACAAATTTGAAAACACATTGTGAATTACTGATGTTGATTATCTCTCTCAGATTTTTTTCTTATTTGTAAAAAAACCAGATTTTAAACTATTATGCAAAATTGAGGAATCCACATAAATGTCAATCATATATTCATGACTATAATTAAGAAGAAGGATGTCTTATTTACTAGACGAGACTAGAAGTTGCTTTTAAGACAATATTTGCCTGAAAGTATCGGTTTCTGATTTTATCAGGTTAAACAATACTATATAATTAATATGTCTGAATATCTTGACAGTAAAATTGAATCTGAAAAAATTTATTTTTTGTTTCTTTTTCTTTAATAATGTCTAATATTGATTCACATAAGCTATACATTAAAAACCTTTCTTTCATCAATAATATAAAAACTATAGCAATTATTGGTCCGTCAAAAAAGAGAGATTATTTCTTCTTAAAAAATCATGCTACTTATTTTAAAGGTCCAATTTATGCTGTACACCCCACAGTAGAAGAAATCCCTAATTTTGAGAAAAAAAACATTTTTCACTCAGTTTCAGAAATTCCTGGAGAAGTTGATTATGCTTTTATAGCTGTTCCTGCTTTCAAAATTCTAAATATTATAGATGAATGTGTAGAAAAAAAAGTTAAGTTAGTCACAGTTTTTACATCTGAGTTTTCTGATTCCGGTACAGAAGAGGGCACTATATTAGAAAAAGAGTTATTGAGACGAGCACAAAACAAGGTAAGAATCTTAGGACCAAACGGAATGGGTTTATTTTATCCTAAATTAGGTATTGCTTGGCGTCCAGAATTTCCAACAACTCCTGGAAATATAGGATTTATTGCCCAATCAGGGGGAGTATGTAACATTGCCATATACGGTGCTAGCGCCTTAGGAATTAATTTTTCTAAAGTTTTTTCGTTTGGAAATGGTGCTGATTTAGATTTTGTTGATTTACTTTACTTTTTAAGCAATGATCCAGAAACAGATATTATCCTCTGCTATATAGAAGGAATTAAAGAAGGAAGAATTAATGATTTAAAAGAAGTATTGAAACAAAATAAAAAACCAATTATAGCTTTAAAAGGTGGTCAATCTAAAACTGGGTCTAAGGCAGTTAAAACCCACACTGCTTCAATATCGGGAGATGATCGACTTTGGAAAGCTCTTTTTAAACAATTTAATATAATTGAAGTTGAATCTCTGGAACAATTGTTAAATACCGCTCGTTTAATTGATTTTTATAGGATTTTTGAGTTAAAAAACTTAGCGGTCTTTAGTATCAGCGGAGGTTATGGTGTTATATTAGTAGATCTGCTTGAAAAAGAAAATATCAAAGTCCCGTCTTTTACTCCAGAAATTCAAAACCTGTTAAGCTCAAAACTATATTTACCTGGAACAAGCTCAAATAATCCTTTAGATTTGGCAGCTCAATTTTTCTTTGAAAATACCGTATACGAGATAATTGACATTGCTCTAACTGACAAAAAAATAGATGGGTTAATATTAGATATGCCAAGTTTTTATCTAAAACCTGTTTTCAAATCAATGGATCGTCAGTCTTTCGAATCAAATATAATAGAGAGTTTATGTCTAGGTCATAAACATAATAAACCATTAATTCCAATAATTCAACGTTCGAATCGTCCTGAGGAAAGAGAAAGGATATCTAAGAAGTTAATAGAAAGGAGAGTTCCTGTTTTTGGAGACCCTCTTGAAGTTATTCCGTTACTACCTAAGATTTCAAATTATAAGAAAAGATATATCTATTAATTCTAAATTTTGTCTGTTGCTTTTACATAATCCGGAATAAATTGAGTTTTTAACATATTAGAATTCCCTGTTGAAATCAAATTATTCTTCAAGTCACGAATTTCAGCATTTGCGTGAATAATATTTTTTCCCTCACGGATGATTTCACTAGTAACCCTTATTTTTTCACCAACCTTCACTTTTCCCAAATAATCTATATGAAAATCTATAGTAATTGGGAATCCTTTAAGTCCCAATGTGACAGTAGCAATTCCTATAACATCATCCATTAAAGCACATTGAATCCCTCCATGTAGTAAATTTGTAGGATTTCCCATTTCAGGTCTTACATCAAATTCTAATTCCATTAGACCATATTCTGCTTTAATAATCTTGCCATTTGCCCATTTTGTAAAGGGAGGAACAGGTAATTTTTTTAATTCTTGATTTATAAAAGTCTTAAATAAACTAATCATTTTTTCTGAGCGATTTTTTATTTCTTTATCAAAATTTGACATTTCTCTCTAACACCTTTTAGTTATCAAATTTAAAATATTTGAGGACTTACGTATTCTCCGAATACCTCTCTAAGAACATCACAAATTTCCTGTATTGTAGCATAAGTTTTAACAATGTCAATCATAATTGGCATAATATTTTCAGATGATAGTGCCACCTTTTTTAATACTTTTAATTTTTCTTGAACTAATTGTTCATTTCGCTCTTCTTTCAATTCTTTTAGAGACTTAATAATACTTTTTTCAAATTCCTTATCGTGTTTAAAAGTGTCAATTTTGCATTCTTCGTCGGTACAGAAGGTATTAATCCCAATAACGTTTTGCTTTCCTTCTTCAATATTTTTTTGTTCTAAATATGCATTATTTTGAATTTCTTGTTGAATATATGAATTTTCAATAGCAATTGACATACCCCCCATTTTATCAATCTTTGTAATATATTCCATTGCCTTTTCTTCTAATTTAGTTGTTAAATATTCAATATAATACGACCCCCCTAAGGGGTCAACAATATCAGTAACACCTGTTTCATGAGCAAGAACTTGTTGAGTTCTTAGAGATAATCTCACAGAATCTTCAGTTGGAATTGCTAATGCTTCATCAAAACCGCATGTATGAAGTGATTGTGTACCACCTAGAATCGCAGCTATTGCTTGGCTAGTTACCCTAATTAAATTAACTTGAGGTTGTTGCGCTGTCAATGTGACCCCCGCAGTCTGGTTGTGGAATCTTAGTCTTAATGAATTAACATCCTTAGCATTAAAACGATTCTTCATAATTTTGAACCATAATCTTCTGGCTGCTCTTAATTTACAAATTTCCTCAAAGAAATTATTATGAGTCGTGAAAAAAAAAGATAATCGTGGAGCAAACTCATCAACTTTAATCCCCCTTTTTATAACTTCTTCTACATAAGCAATTCCATCAGCTATTGTAAATGCGATCTCTTGTATTGCATTACAACCTGCTTCACGCATATGGTATCCACTAATACTTATAGTGTTAAACCTTGGCAGATTTTTAGAACAATATTCAATTACATCTGCTGTTAACCTTAAGGATGGTTTTGGAGGAAATATATATGTACCCCTCGCAACATATTCTTTTAAAATATCATTTTGAACGGTACCCGCTAATTGATCAGGTCTTAGTCCTTGTTTCTCTGCCACTGCAATATACATGGCTAAAAGTATGGCTGTTGGTGCGTTTATTGTCATACTTGTTGAGACTTTGTCTAAAGAAATTCCTTCAAACACTTTTTCAAAATCTTTTAATGAGTTGACAGTAACTCCAATTCTTCCAACTTCACCTAAACAAATTTTATTATCAGAATTATATCCCATCTGAGTTGGCAAATCAAACGCAATTGAAAGCCCTTTCTGGCCTTGTGAAATAAGATATTTAAATCTTTCATTTGTTTTAGCAGCATCAGCAAAACCTCCATACTGGCGCATAGTCCAGATTCTGCCGCGATACATATTAGGATATACACCTCTTGTGAATGGAGGGGCTCCGGGAAAACCTATTTCCTCTAAATAATTAACATTTTTAATATCCTGTGGTCCATAAACATGTTTTAAGGGAATCCCTGATGGAGTTTCAAATTTCTCTTTCCTTTCCCCCTTTTCAACAAATTTAGAGAGGGAGGTTTCTTCCCATTCTTTCTGCTTTATTTCAATTTTGTCAAGTTCTTTCTTTGAGAACATTTTAAATAGTTAACCTCTTCTTATCTTATTAAATTGGTTCAAAAATATAATCATAAATTTCTTTTCCATCTAAATTTTTACAGATCATTTTATAAATAGGTCTTAATTTCATCCCATTATATAGATTTTCTTGAGTGGTAATTTGCCCTAATCTTTTTATATCATTCTCAAATTTTACAACTCCAAGTGCATACGACTTTTTATGCTGAAATTCTGCTGGAGGAGCATTTATAATTGTAAAAGTAGTTAAACTACACTCTCCCGATGCTTCAACTAATTCAAATTTATTATTCTTACAATTTAAGCATCTCAAATGGGAGGTATATTGTAAGAATCCACATTTTTTACATTTTTTCCATACCAATTTCTCTTTAGCGTTCATTAAGATAACAATCTTTAAATATTAACTGAATGTAAGCCATTAAAATATAATTGTATGATTAATCCGAAGCTTTACTATGCATTAATAATCTATTCTTTTAATAACCATTGATCTGTAATAAGAAAGCTCTTTTTTATAAGTTCTTCAAGATTTGGATTTTCATTAAGCTGAATTGTATGAAAATCTTTTAAAAAATTTTTAAATATCTGTTCTACTGAAGAAGTTCCTTTAAGATTATCAGTAAAATAACCTAGCTTTTTTTTAGCATAATATGATTGACCTTTAAATAAATAGCACACTAGGAAATTCCTTAGAGGATAAATAAGAATTGTGTGATCTCCAAATTTAGCTCTATCTAAACCTTCTGAAAACACTGCTTTGCTAATCGAATCAAATGATGTTAAAAATCCACTCAAAAGATCATCTGAAAATTTCCAATCTTTAGAAAATGCATGTGAAAATGCAGGAATTCCACCTTCAGTCATAACTAGCAGTAATAAGGGATCTTCCTCTATTAAGATTGGAACATCAACAGTTCGCTTTTGTATTAATCGTTTCATTTCTTCTTCTAACCCAGTTAACCTTAACCTTTCAGTTAATGGTGAATCTGAGTTTTTTAAACCCTCCCACAGATCTATTTGTTTAAGTAAATCATCATGTTCAATTGAAATCTTAATTGTTAATCGATTTAATCCGTATTTTTCAGCAATTTGTTGAGCTTTTGACAATAATTTTCGAGCATTTGTTATATCGAAAGTTAATAATGCTAATCTTGCTTGTAAGAGCTTTATTTCCACAATAAGTGGGTAGGAGTTATTTTCCTCAGCTATATCCAATAAACGAGATATATACGGATTTAATTCGCTTACAATTTCAAGGTCATTGGTATTCCGGAGATCTAATAAAATTAAATCACATAAATTAAGGAGAGCATCTATATGAGCCTCATATAAAACGATATCTTCCTCTACTGCTTGCTTTAATATCTTTTCAGCTTCAGAAAGATTTCGGGCGCGAGGATTTGCTTTTAACAACAAGGCTTTATTTATCAAATAATTCAATTTAACAATTTCATACTCTTCTTGTTCTTTAAGTTCTTTCATTTCTCGCAAATATTTTTGCGCCGCTTTTAGATCCCCTTTATCAAGCGCTAAATGAAAAAGGGAATCAAGAACTATAGGTAATGTAGGGCTTTTTATCTCACAGCAAAGTTCATAGCTTTGATTAATATTATTAAATGCGTCATCTAACTTGCCTTGTTCTCGATATACCCAGCCTAGGTTGTTAAGAGCAATAATAACATTTTGTTTATCATTGATTTCCTTAGCTAATGCTAACCCTTTGTTATGATAATTTGATGAGAGCTCTAGATTACCCTTTATTCCGTAATAGTTACCAGAGTTAATAGTAAAATGCATTACTAATTTTTTATCATCTACTATTTTAGAGAGCTTCAAACCTTGTTCCAAGCATTCTTTTATACGATTTAAGTCTCCTCGTGCAAAAAAAATACTACCTTTAATTAGATATAAAGAGGCTTGTTTTTTTTGAATAAATTTTACTGGTTCTGTGAATTGAGTATTTATTATGGCATCTGCTTTATCTATTACATCAAGGGCGTCTTTTAATTTACCAAGACGGCGATAAACCCAAGCTTTAATAATTAATGCATCGACAGATTTATCATGCAAATTTAATTTTTCACTTTGCTGTAAAACTTTTTCCGCAAGGTCTTGAGCTTCTTTTAAATGTCTAAGCTCTAATAGCAGAGAACTTTTAAGAAGGAGCAATGAAGTTAAATCTTCTTTAGAAATACTTCCTTTTTTTTCTAGAGTAGTAATGATATTAAGCGCTTCTTCATACTCTCCACTATTTTTAAGTTGCTCTGCTTGCTTTAATCTTTCTAAGATTACTTTAGACATGGATTTATCTTTATACTAAATTAGAAATTCAATATTTTGCAAAAAAAGAAGATTCTCTTATATTTAAGGCTTTTTAATCTAATATTTATAGACCTGATGATAATTTTTTATATTTTTGAAACAATTCATTAATAATTGAATTAAATGCTTCTATTACTCCCTGCCCAGTTTTAGCAGATGTTAGATAGTGCCCTAGAAAATTATTTCTATCCGTAATCTTCTGAATTTTAGACTTTTCCAAATTATTATTATCAATTAAATCAACTTTATTTGCGAACAAAACAATGGGAATATCACCACAAAAATGATTAACATCCTCAATCCAATCGGAAATATGATTAAAACTTTCAATACCCAATTCATTTTCTTCAAGACTGAAAACAATTATTGCCGCTATGCTGTCTCTATAAAAATATGGACGTAAAAAATTGAAATCGTCTTGACCAGCGATATCCCAGAATATTAGTCGAATATTATCCCTATCAATTGCCTTGTCATATATTGAAAACTGAGCACCCACTGTTTTGATATAATCCTTATTAAATAGACCTTTTGTGAACTTTTTTATTAATGAGGTTTTTCCTACTTGTCCATCTCCTATCACAGTAATTTTAAACTTGTATTCTATTTCATTCATTAGATTAATTTATCAAACTCAAATATTTTAGATGTGTAAATTAGTATATGATTTATATATGATCCTATTACCATTTAGTATTTACTATATTTAAATTCAAAATTTAAAGGTATAAGAATTATAAAAAATTAGAAAAATTTGATTATTTTTTATTTCGCTTCGAGAAAAAGTGCCATTGAAGGCCATTACTTCCATAAGAATAAGTAGATATTCTAATAATTGATTTTCTTGATTTCTTTTTTGGAATCTTATTAATTTTGAAATTTGATAAATCTTCAATCTTTTCTTCATTATCTTTTATGTCAGGTACTATTATTTTCTTACTAACAGTCAATTAAAACCACCTCATTTGAAATTATTCTATTTAAAATTTTTAAATCCAAATTTATATTTCTCAGGATGTAAACTATAAAAATTAAGCGTCTGTTTCCATCTTTTTAATGCTCTTTTTTTTTCGATCAAGTCTATTTCTTTTTTTTTGGATTTAATTTTAGCACTTAAAATGCTTGGTCTTACAAATGGGATATTAAATTTTGTCTCTTTTATTTGGTCTTCGTTGATATAGTCTTTATTAAACACATAGAAGAACTCTTTGTAATTGGTTATTATTTTTTGCTTGCTTTCTGTCAGAATAATCACCCTCCTTTTCTTACTTTATTTTAAAAAATTATTTATGGAGAGCTCAATAAATATTGAGCTCTCCTTCAAACCGCCCTCTTTATTCTTCCCTTTCTATTTCCACCCTTTTTGGTAAACTATCTAAAATCCATAATTCTGATTAAAATTCTTAGAACCAATAAAGGCCAGTGGGAAATTTAGCTCCTAAGGCACCAGCAACAATCATTAAAATTATTATAATTGTACTTACACCTAGACTTAATAATGTCAATATAACATCTTCATTTGAAAAGATTTTTTTTATTTTTCTTTTCTTTTTTGTTTTTAATTTAGCTTCTGGTACATACAGTATTTGTGCGGTTTTATCTGTGTTTTCTAATACTTCTTCACTTACCACTTTTTTAGCACCATATTTTTGTTTATCAATAATAATTTGTTCAAAGTTTAATTAATAGTTTATCTTCATAAACTCTATTTAGAGTTCGAGATAATTTATAGACAATAAATATATATAGAGACTAAAATAAATATTATTTAGTAATGTGTTAAAAGTGAAGAATAGAAAGATGGTCAAATCAATCAATTATCCACCGAAAGAGCTCATAGGTTCTTACAAGAAAAATAATGAATTTCTTATTCTTTGGATGCTAAATAATAATGAGTCGAGTACATGGTCAGATCTAACAACTATAGTCAATAAATCAACGCTATCGAATTATATGAATAAATTCATAAATAAAAATTATGTTAAGAAACTTTCAGTAGAAAAAGAAGGAAGGAAAAGAAAGGTTTATTGTATTAGTTCTAATGGTAAAGAAAGGTTTTATGAATTATCTCAGGATAAAAAAAAAAAGAAAATTAAGTTATCCTCCTGATATCTTACTTAGAAAGAGGAACTATGATCATTGGATTCTTTGGATGGTATATAATAATAATTTTTGCATATGGTCAGATTTCCTAGCTAAACCTTTATCAATTAATCAATCCTCATTATCTAAGAATATGAATTTCTTAATTGAGAAAAAAAATTTTATTAGAAAGGAAAATAAAGAGTATAGGATTACAAAAGCAGGTAAAGTAGAATATACTAATATGCTGAGACAATATGATCTAGATAGACAATCAATTTTAGACGCAGAAAGTAAACGGATTAAGGAGATTACTCAGAAGACTAACAAATTTTTTACAAATTTTCATATAGAAGACAAGAACATTAAGTTTCGCTACCTCAATAATGTCATAAAATTACCATATGAAAATGAAAAGATTAAATTCACTTTTGATAGCGAAGATAATTTTAACAAGGTCTTACTTTTTCTTTCAATAAATCATCCAAATAAATTTCCTGATTATATTTCTCCTAAAGATTTTTCTGAAAAATATGGAATTAATGAAACTAAACTTAATTTTGCAGTCCTACGAATTGTTGAAGATACGATTTATCCTATAAAATTTTTCAAATTAGAGCTTGAAAACAATGTTAATTATTACTTTCAAGTAAATGAAAAATTAGAGAAGATACTTAATGCTATTGTGGAAGAACAAGTTGCTAAGTTTACTTACTTATATAATCTATCAGAAGGAACTCCTAAATTAACCTTAGAATTAGCAGTCGATGCCATTTTAGATGAAATATGTGGTACAATATTCTCAAATGGATTGAGAAAAGCTTTAAAGAGATTTTTACCTGATTATATACACTATTTGGCATATAAAATAGAAAAAAAGAAAGTACTGAGAGATTCTTACGATAAATTAGAAGGTTTAATTTGGCAAGAGATTCAAGCCTACAAGTTCGATAATAAACAAGAAGAACTTAGTCAAAAAATTAGAAATGAAGAAGCTTTGCATTTAATTGATAAAGAAATTTCATCAAATCCAAAAAAAATTGAATTATATTATTCAAAAAGTAAGATTTTAATTGATTTAAATGAATATAGAGAGGTAATAGTTCTTCTAGATACAATGCTAGAAATATTTCCTCAAGAAGAAAAGAACATACAGATGATAAAGGCTTATGTTCTTAAAGAAATGAGAAATACCGAAGCAGGATTAGAAATTATTAATAGATTAATTGAAATTTACCCAGAAGAAAAAGACCTACTTAATTATAAAGCTTGTTGGCTACAATATTTAAATAAAAAAGAAGATTCGCTGGAAACAATTCAAAGTCTTATCAACCAAGTACCTGATAATGCACTTTATTATGATACGAAAGGGGAAATCTTGATGTTTTTTGATGATTATAAGCAGGCTTTAGAACAGTTCCAAAAAGTAAGAGAGTTAGATAAAGAAAGTTGGTTTATTTACCAGACATATATTAAGATGGGAATCTGTTATAAAGTCCTAGGAAATTTTAGAGAAGCTGTCGTATATCTAAATAAGGGGAAAGGCTTTAAAAATAAAGCTTTAAGTGATCTTGAAACTAAAAGAAAATGGGAAATAATCGCTGATCTAATCCTCGCAGAGATAGAGCAACTTAAATTGGATTTATAAACTTATTTTAAGAAACCTAATCTTAAGTCACAATACTGATATCATTATACTAAGGTAATTAGATAATTATTTAAACAAAAAAATATAACGTTTAAATCATACTTAATGAAATTTTTTTTTAGTGTATATTATGGAAGAAGAGAAGAAAATGATTAATGGCGGTGACGTTCTAATAAAATGTCTCCTTAAAGAGAATGTTAAATATATGTTTGGTATTCCAGGTGGTCAATTTTTAAACATGTACGACGCAATATATAAATGGGGTAAGGAACAAGGGATAAGGACCCTTTTGTTTAGACATGAAGCTGCTGCTGCTCATGCTGCGGATGCATGGGCACGTGTTACAAATAAACCAGGAATTTGTTTTGGAACAGTTGGACCTGGTGCTTTGAATTTAATGTCAGGAGTAGGTGCGGCTTGGGCAGATAATATCCCTATAATTACGATCGTACCTCAAGTAAATTCTGAGATTCAAGATTCATTTACATTACAAGGGAATCTTGATCAAATGACAATGTTCAAACCAATTACAAAATATCAGAAAAGTATTCGAAAAATTGAAGAAATCCCTGATGCCGTTCATAAAGTATTCAGAGAAGCTATGGGAGGACGTCCACAACCGGCATTATTAGAAATTTTTGAAGATGCATTCCTAGAAGAAATTGAAGAGGGTCAATTAAATATTTTAGGTTTTGAGAGATATCGGACCTATAAAAGGCCTAGTATCAATAATGAATCAATACAAGAAGCTTTACATCTACTATCAACAGCAGAAAAACCCATAATTATCTCTGGGGGCGGAGTTGCACGGGCTGAAGCATGGGATGAATTAAAAGATTTTGCGGAATATTTACAAATCCCTGTATTCACAACAGTTATGGGTATTGGTACACTTACTAATAAATCAAATTGTTTGATGGGAGCATCAGTTTCAGGTCCGGCGCTGAAAGCAGCACCTGAAGCTGATGTCGTATTAGCTCTTGGGTGTAAGTTTTCATACACTATGGGGCATGGAGCTGAACCATTTTGGAAGGATAGTCAAAAATTAATTCAAGTAGATATCGATCCCTCCATTATCGGAAGAGCAAAACCAATTACATTAGGAATTGTTGGTGATTGTAAACAATTTTTAATGCAAATTCTCGAGGAAATTAAAAAATTTGATAAAATTGAAAAACGGGAATGGCTAAATACTCTTGCTGGATCTCGACAAACCAATATTGAAAAAGTTAATAAAAAAGCGATGAGAGATAAGATCCCTATTCCACCTAAAAGGTTGATTAAGGAAATATTAGAAAATATTGATGATGATGCCATTCTAATAATAGATGGTGGAGATATTGCAGCTCATATGGTTGAACAGGTTGATTATTACAAGGATAGAGCTCCGCTTTCCACTCTTCAAGCAATAGGTATGGGACAATTAGGAACTGCAGTACCTTATGGAATTGGAGCTAAACTGGCACACCCAGATAAGCAAGCTGTAGCAATTGCTGGTGATGGTAGTTTTATGATTAACATTCAGGATTTAGAAACTGCCGTAAGATTAGGTCTTAAGAATCTAATATATGTTGTAGCAAACAATAGTGCGTGGGGTATGATTAAATCGGGACAGAAATTATTTATGGGAAAACGCTATATTGATGTTGATTTACCAGAGTTTAACTATGCTAAATGTGCGGAAGGTTTTGGTTGTTATGGAGAAGTTGTGACTGATCCTACTGAGTTAAAAAATGCATTTGACCGAGCAAAAAACTGTGATAAACCTGCAGTATTAGATGTAAAAGTCCAATTTGATACCCCTGATACGACAAAACTTATGGGAAGCATGGGAATTTTATAAAATATTGATAAAAATTAAAATGGGTTTAAAATGAAAGCATTAATATTAACAGAAGAGAAATTTATTGAGCTTTTACAAAAAAAAATTAAAGATCCTACTTTTACCCCCCAAATTTTTGAATTAGTTTCATATGAGGATACTCCTGAGCCAGAAATAGTTAATGAAAACTGGGTAAAAATAAAGGTAAAATTGGGGGGAATTTGTGGGACAGATATTCATATTTTAGAGATTAAACAATCTACATATCAACTTAACTTTGTTTCTACTCCTGCAGTTCCAGGTCACGAAATTGTAGGGACTATCATAGAAGTTGGAGCAAAAGTGAAAAATCTTTCTATAGGAGATAGAGTAATAATTGATGAAGTTCTTAGCTGCGAAGTAAGAGGGCTTGAATTATGTGACGCTTGTAAAGAAGGAGATTTTAGCCTATGTTACAATTTTGATAAAGGAGATATCGCTCCAGGATTTATAAATGGTTTATGTAAAGATACTGGTGGTAGTTGGGGTGAATATTTGATTGCACATGAAAGTCAAGTCCTGAAGATTCCAGATACTGTCTCTTTTGAAGAAGCACTGATGGCTGAACCATTAGCGGGCTCAATTCATGCTGTTTTAAAAAACTTACCGAAAGATTCTGAAACTGTAGTTGTTGTAGGTTGTGGGGTTATGGGATTATCTGCTATATTAGCTTTAAAAGTGTTTTCTAAGTGTAAGATTATAGCCATTGATACAAGGCAGTCTCAAATTGATTTAGCTACAAAAATTGGCGCTGACGAGGCATTTTTAGCAAAAAAAAGCACATTTATTAGAAAAGTTGCAAGAATACTAGGAGCAAGAACAGTATCACCGCCATTTCTGGATCCGATACTGGTAGGTGGTGGAGCAGATATAGTTTATGATTGCGTGGGAATCCCATCATCATTAAAAACAAGCTTTAGGTTAGTTAAGTCGAAAGGAATCATCATGTTAATAGGACAACCCGCCATTTTGGAAATTGATTGGACGCCATTATTTGTTAAAGAAATAACTTTAAAAACTTCTAATACATTTGGTATTGAAATTATTGATGGTGAGAAAAAGAGAACATTGCAAATTGCCTTAGATTTAATATCATCTGGAAAAACTGATGTTACTAATTTTATTACTCACAGATTTCCTTTAGAAAAATATAAAGAAGCATTAGAAGTTGCTTCAAACAAGAGTGAACATAACTCACTTAAGGTAATTTTTGAATTTTAAATTTAATTTGTTCCTTTTTTTTACTTTTTAACTCTAACTAATCATATAAATCACAATAAAGTATTCAATAATGAATTTTAATAGAAAATCAAAACTCATAATTATCGCCCCTGTAATGAATAAATTTTTTCTTTTCATATAAATATATGTTGCTAAAAACCCAGGTAAAAACAAATACATCCAATCAATTATAATTTGAGAGATATCACCAAAAAAATAGGGAGAACCTTGATAAATATGAAATAAACGTGGACTAAATATCGAGTATATTAAAGCGGTTAAAATTATTGCCTTCCAAGAGTCAAATTTGTTTAAAATTAATGGAAAAATTATTCCTATGAATAGAAAAACCTGCCAGAAATAAAAACAAAAACTAGAGATAGATATAAATAAAAAATAGTTTCCAACAATTTCTGGAGGTGGTATCCCTGTAGGATAAATATAGATAAATATAGTTATAAAAAAAGCAATAAAGATAAATATAGTTACACTTATGAGATTCCTAGCAATGGTATTTAATTGACGTTTTCCTATAGGTAATGTAGTTTTTTTCAAATATTGGTTTAATCCCATTTTTCCATATGGAATTCCTAGAATTCTGGGAGCTATAAGAATCCATAGTACGATGTAAATCATATTATATACAATGAGGTATATAAATTTATAGATCTCATAACTGAATCTATCAATTACTAAAAAAGGAAAAGATGGTATAGGGATTAGATAAATCAGAAAAGATAGGAATATGTTTAAAATTACAAGCATCGAAGTTGTTATTAAACTATTTTCTGTAAACCAAGTAGATAAACCTTCAATAGAAATTTTAGGCTTAACTCCTCTACTTGATAAAAATGTTTTTCTAAAAACTAAAATGCCGAGTGTAAAACCAGCAATAGAGAAAAAAACAACAAATAGGAATAAAACTACTACTCCTCCGATCAAATAAAATACTGAAGTAATGTTGAGGATCAAGATATAAATAAAGTACTCTACTACAAATATTATTAACCATTTCCCTATCCTTTTTTCTGGAAGAATCTCTTCAATTACAAAGAAATGCACCGCTCTACCAAATAGATAGATTCTCAATTCGAACATAATAAGTAGAAGCACTAAAACAAAGGGTAGAGCCCATAATGCCGTTAATAGCGAAGTAAAAAAGACACTAGTACCAATATACAAAAAAGAAGGAGCTAAAACAGAAATGGTTTGAATTATAACCATTAGAATTAATTTTGCATATGCCTGTTCTCGAGGTACGAGTGGTAATGAAGCTAATATCCCACTTCCTGATTCTTCCATACTTAGAAGGCCATTTATAATCATGCCAGATATAAAAATATTAAATCCAAGAATAACAAACATATTTAGAACGAAATCAAATTGGAATGGAGTAATTCCGCCAATATTTGTACTATAATAGGTAAATGTAAAAATAAATCCAATAACAATTGGCATAATTAAAGATAAAAAAGTGTTAAGATTTCGGGAAGCAATTATTAAATCCTTACGGATGTGTGCCTGTATAGGAGTTTTAATTTTAATTTTCACCATATCTTTAGCATCGATTGTATCTAGACGGTAATCAAGCTTTAATTTGGAATATGTAGTTTTTTGAACATTTTTAGTTGATTTATAATAAATCAAATATGTTAGAATTAGAAAAAGAGTAAATCCAATGAGTATATTATACCATATAAACCCTGGAATTCGGTCGGGTGCGATGAATGATGATAAAAAATAACCTGGTGCGATTGGAAAAGGAATCATGCTTAAGATCATTATAATTAATGTTGGAGAAAATGACCTAAAAAATAATATAAAGAAAATCTCTATTGAACTTAAAGCCCATTGGATTAAAAAAACGCTTCCACTTACAATAATAATATAGCTTGCTAAGTTTATTAAGCGAATTATATGTGTTTTTTTCGAGCCAATTTTATTTACATTTATAACCCTATTTAGTCTTTCAGCAAAAAGAATTAATAAACTAAATGAAAATATTGTTTCTAATATTGAAACAACTATACTAGCCAAGAAAATTAAAACACTCTGCGTCCCAATAAACATAATAACTGGAAATGAAATAGTAATAACGATTAATGGGATGTCTAAACTACGAATTATAGTTAATAGAATTAGTTTTTTTAATTTTTCTCGAGGCACAGGTAAAGTTTCAAACCATTTAAAAATATCCCCTGATAAAATTTTCATAGTATTTAACATAGCCATAAGGAAAAAATTAAAAAATTGAAACAAAAAAAAGATTCCAAAAAGTAGACTCCCTGCAAACAAAATCAATTCAATAGGATATGTAGCTTCATTGATAAAATCTAAAACTTGAAAGTAAGTTAACAAGGGAATAATTGGTAATATTCCAAAAATTACTGATCCAAAAATTTTTGACATAATAAATTTTCGTCTAAGAGCTTCTTTGCTTGTTAAATATTTCTTGAAGTTTTGAAATCTAACAGCCTCCAATCTTCCAATCTGTTCTTCAATCAAGATTTCATTAGTGGTAATTTTAGACAGAGATAATAGGCTTAATTCCTTGTCTTTCATATTGATTAAATACTGTTCTTTTATTTTTGGATTATAAAGAAGTATTTATCTATTAAAAAATACTTCTTTAGAAATTCAATATAATTCATATAATAAATTTTTATAAAATTATTTTAAGAATTCAGATTAATACTAGTATAAACAGATTTCTTAAATTATATAGAGAGTTGTATTTAGTTGGAAAATAAAAAAGGAACAGTCCAATGTATAAATGACGAAATTTTAGAAAAGTTAAGCTTAAAAAATCGTTATAAATTTTTAAATAATAATTTAACGAGCATTTTGAAGCCAAAATATTTCAATTTTCTACGGGAAAGCCAACGATTTTACCTAAAATTTGAAAAAAAACACAATATAAATCACACTGAAGATTTATATGAATGGATTCCTGAAATTGGGAAACAGGGCTTGATTACAAGAGTCAATAATTTTGAGGAATTGGGTTTGAGCTATGAACCTTATGGAATTACGGCAGAATTCATGAGAATTATAGCTACAGACTTTTTTGATCCTCAATTAGTAATGGGAATGGGAACAAGTGTATTAGCAGCTAATCCATTAATTCTCCATCACGAAAATATTGAGGAACGTTTGCAAGCATTAAAAGATTTAGTCACTGGAGAAAAAATAGGATGCCTTTGTATTACTGAACCAGAACGTGGTTCTGATGCAGTTCACATGCTTACGACATGTAAAGAAAATGAAGATGGCAGCTATATTGTGAATGGCCAAAAGATTTATCAAACTAACGGGTCGAAAGCCGATCTCGCAATACTTTATGCTGTTTCCGAACAAAATAATGGGAATACAATGGCTCAGTTTTTAGTAGATGCTTCATGGGAGGGATGGAATGTCGAAAGAATTAACATTCCTTGGACTCCAAGGGTACATGTTGGCAAGGAAACTTTCACAAACTTAAGGATCCCACCTGAATATGTTTTAGGTAAACCAGGCTTAGGGAGAGAGTATCTTTTTGAAGGATTAAATCTTGAGAGATTAGGTGTTGTACTTGTAAATGTAGCAGAAGCATGGAATGCTATTTCACATGCTACTATTTTTGCCAATATGAGAAAACAATTTGATAAGGAAATTTTAAAGTATCAAGGTGTTGGTTTTCCTTTAGCTGAAATGTGGGCAAAGACAATGACCTTAACTTTAGCGACTTTGCATATCTGTCAAATTATTGATGAGAAAATGGAGCAAACGGGTATACTTCCAAAAAGTTTCAATTTAGCAATGTTTGCTCTTGCTTCACAGCTAAAATCTCAAAGTGCAAAATTATCAGAAAGAGTATGCTATGGATGTGCTAACCTTATGGCAGGTGCTGGCTTGTGTGATAATACTTTAATGAGTGATTTATTGGGAATCTCAAGAATTCACCAAGTTGGAGCAGGGACGTCGCAAATGCAAGATTATATAATGTCACTGGGGCTAAGACAGCTTTTTAAGATGCTGTAATATGTCTCCTTTTCAGGTTGAATTGAATAAGAGCTTTTTTTTTCTTTTTTTAAAGATGAGTAAATTATTAGAAATTCTTATTAAAAGTGAATTATATTTAATATTTTTATTCTGAATAATTGTTAGTAAGAAAAAGTTAAGATGACTATTAACAAGATCGGTTTTGATAACGAGAAGTACCTAAAAGAGCAGTCCAAGAACATATTGGATCGAGCAACTCAATTTGGGAACAAATTGTATCTTGAATTCGGTGGAAAGCTGATATATGATTATCATGCTTCAAGGGTTCTCCCGGGATTCGATCCAAATGTTAAAATGAGGCTTTTAAAACGCCTTAAAGAAAAAATCGAGGTTTTAATTTGTATTTACTCTGGGGATATTGAAAGAAGGAAGATTCGTGCAGATTTCGGAATCACTTATGATACAGGTGCAATGAAATTAATCGATGATCTTCGAGATGGGGGAATTAAAGTACGTGCTGTGGTAGTGACACGCTATAATGGACAGCAGATTGTAAAACAATTTATGAACAAACTTGAGCGAAGAAATGTAAAAGTATTTACACATCGTTCAATCAAGGGTTACCCTACTAATATTGATTTAATCGTGAGCGAAGAGGGATATGGTGCAAATCAATATATTGAAACCTCTAAACCTATAATAATTGTTTCTGCACCTGGTCCAGGTAGCGGGAAAATGGCAACTTGTCTTTCTCAAATCTATCACGAACATATAAGGGGGATAAACGCAGGTTATGCAAAATTTGAAACATTTCCTATATGGAATTTACCAGTAAAACATCCTGTAAATATGGCTTATGAATCTGCAACTGCTGATCTAGGGGATTTCAATCAAGTAGATCCATACCATCTTGAAACCTACAATATAACCGCAACAAATTATAATAGAGATTTAGAGATTTTTCCAGTGGTTAAGAAAATTATGCTAAGGATCATTGATAAAAAATTAGCATATAAATCTCCAACGGATATGGGTGTCAATATGGCGGGGTTTGCCATTATTGATGACGATCTTGTACAGCAAGCAGCAAAGCAAGAAATGATACGGAGATATTTTCGATACAGTTGTGAATATGCCATTGGTGTTGCAGATAAGAAAACTGTGCAGAGAGCAGAATTACTTATGAAGGAATTGAATCTAATTCCATTGGATCGGAAGGTAGTGAAACATGCCCGCCAAGCTTCTATAGACGCTCAAAAAAAAGGTAAAGGAAATGAAGGAATATTTGCTGGAGCTGCTTTAGAATTGAAAAATGGAGTTATTATAACGGGTAAAAACTCAACTTTGATGCATTCAGCCTCTAGTTTAGTGTTAAATGCAATTAAAGAATTAGCTGGACTCCCTGATAATATTCATCTTTTATCCCCTAATATATTAAGTTCTATAAGTAAATTAAAATCGGAAGTTTTCAACCATAAACCATTGAGTCTTAACCTTGAAGAAACTCTTATAGCTCTAAGTATTAGTGCTGATTTCAATCCTTCTGCTAAAGTTGCAATGGAAAAACTAAAGGAACTTAATAATTGTGAAATGCATTCAACTCATATACCAACTCCTGGAGATCAGGCTGGCTTAAGGAGGTTAGGTCTTAATATAACATCAGATCCCAATTTTTCGTCAGAAAGACTCTTTATATCATAACTTATAGAATGATTTAGAAATTCTTTTAAAAATTGGTTTCTTTTAATAATTTTGTTTATATAATTTGATAGAAAATTATATTGTTTCCTAAAATACTAGAATAAATTATGAACTCGAGTAGTAAATTTGTATTTGTAACAGGCGGTGTAATGTCAGGGATAGGTAAAGGTGTTGCTACCGCAAGTATTGGCAAAGTACTTCAATTTCGTGGTTTTAAAATTTCTGTTGTTAAAATTGATCCCTATTTAAATGTAGATCCAGGTACATTGAACCCAATCGAGCATGGTGAGTGTTTTATTACCGAAGATGTATGGGATTTTAGACCAGTTTCTGGATCTGACGAAAGATCTTATAGAATTTCTGAAATTGATCAGGATTTTGGAACATATTCCAGGATTTTAGGTATTGAAATGCATCCTTCACATAATATTACGTCTGGTCAAATTTATCTTTCTACAATCCTTAGTGAAAGAAAGGGGAAATTTTTGGGGAAAACAGTCCAAATAATACCCCATGTAACAGATATAATAAAGGAAAGGTTAATGGAAATTGCAGAAAAAGAAGATCTTGATGTTTTATTAATTGAATGTGGGGGAACTGTAGGTGATTTAGAATCAAGCATATTTCTAGAAGCGTTTCGACAATTAAAATTGGAATACCCAAAGCGTACTGCATTTGTTCATGTAACTCTTATTCCTTATTCCAAAGCTGTTGGACAGCAGAAATCTAAACCAACCCAACATTCTGTTAAAATGCTTCAAAGTTTGGGATTACAGCCTGACATAATTATAGGCAGAAGCGAAAAACCTTTAGATAGTGATATTAAGAGGAAAATATCCTTATATTCGAATGTCCCCGAAAATGCTGTAATTTCTAACCCAGATTTAGAAATCGTTTATGAATTACCTCTATTGTTCGAGGAACAGGGATTAGGAGATCTTATTTGTGAATTAATTGATTTAAAAGCAAAACTAGTATCTTACAATGAGGTTACGAATTACTCTGCATGGTTGAAGATGGTTGAATTATTTAAAAATGCTAAAAAGACTGTTAAAATTGCTATGCCCGGTAAATACTTTAACATTTCAGATTCTTATATTTCAATAAATGTGGCTCTAGAAGATGCTGCTGCTCATTTAGGATATAAAACAGAACTAAAAATGATAAATATTGAAGAAAATACAAAACTTCTGGAACAACTTAAAGATTGTGATGGAATTCTTCTCACTCCTGGATTTGGAGAAAGAGCAGTAGAGGGAATGATCAAATCAGCAGAGTATGCTATGGAGGAAAAAGTTCCATTTCTAGGGATATGCTTTGGAGCTCAGTTATTTTTTATAGCTTTCTGTAGAAAATACCTTGGCTTAAAAAAAGCAAATTCGACAGAAATAGATCCTAATACTCCGTATCCTGTTGTAGATATTTTAGAAAGTCAAAAAGCTGTTACAGAAATTGGTGGTACCATGAGATTAGGCGCTCAAAAAATAATTGTTGAGAAGAATACAAGGCTTTTTGAAGCATATAAGCAAGAAGAAATATTTGAACGGTATCGACATAGATTTCACATTCAAGAGAAATTCATTACTACTGAAGCTGAAGAAAATGGTTTGCTAGTATCTAGTAGAGATGAAACTGGTAAAATAATTAATAGTATAGAATTAGATAGAAAAGACCATTGGATGGTTGGTACTCAATTCCATCCTGAATTTAAATCTCGGCCATATAATCCATCTCCAATATACTTAGACTTTATCAAAGCATGTGTAAATCGAAAAAAATAGAATCAAAAGCTTACATTTTCTTATGATTTAATTTAGGTATCTATAAAAATTCAATTTTCTTCTAATTAACTAATATAAAATTAATAGAATAAATTAGATTATGCCTTTAAAAACACCAAAAGAGTATTTAGAGAGTATTAAACGTCCTGTAAATTTGTATTTGTTTGGTGAGAAAATCAAGGATTTTTGGGATCATCCTATTATTAAACCTTCGATTAATACTATAATGAAAATCTATGAATTAGCACAGAAGGAAGAATACAAAGACATTATGACAACCAAATCCCATCTAACTGGAGAAATAATTAATCGCTTTACGCATATTCATCAATCAGTTGATGATTTAATTAAAAAAGTGAAAATGCAGAGACTACTTGGTCAACAGACTGCCTGTTGTTTTCAACGTTGTGTGGGTTTTGATACTGCCAATGCCCTATACAGTGTAACTTATGAGATGGATAAAAAAAAAAATACTAATTATCACGAGCGTTTTAAGAAATATTGGATTGAAGTCCAGACACAAGATCTAATGGTAGATGGTGCGATGACTGATACTAAGGGAGATAGAAGTAAAAGACCTAAAGATCAACCAGAT
>JAEOTH010000079.1 GCA_016839915.1 Promethearchaeota archaeon | reverse complement strand
TTTTGATACAATTCAACTGAAACCATTACGATATTATGATAATGCTCGAACAGGTGATCTACAAGCTTTAGCAACTAATGATTTGCGTATTGTGAATACAATGGTCTCCCATGGTAGTTTTTATATTACAGTATTTTGAGCATCAAAGTCTGGACTGGCAACCTGATCAGAGGGTTCCATCATTAAAAAGTCCTGAAAAATAAATTTTTAGACTTTTTCAATCTTTAATAAAAGGATAAAAGCAAAATAACAAAAATAAAAAAGAAAATAATACAAAATAAGATACAAATTATTTATTTGGTTTTTAGAACAATTGTGATTGCTTTAGTAAGACGAATGACATCCATAACTTTACCTTCTACTACAGTGATCTCCTCTCTGGAAATTGCATGAGTGAAATCTCCTTTTCCATTACATATATTAACAATTGAATTCGGATCCCCTGTTAAAACAACTTCTGCTTTTGGGTTTATACCATCCAAACTTCTTGCCTTTTTTTCTTTTATTTCCAAGAAGAATGCTTCTTCTTTATTTAAGTTAAATTGAAAAACTATGTCCCACGGAACATCTTTTCCACCTAGATTAGTAGAAAACATATCCTCTACTTTTGCGTTCCCTTCCATTCCGTTAATTATTCCTTTAAGGGCTTCTTTTGCGGCGCCCATTTTCTATCCACCTCCCTCAAAATCGGATTTACTAATCCAATTTTCATATTCTTCTTCTGGTACAAAAAAGAAGTCTGTCATTTTTCCTTCTCTATATTTATTGAATACAGCTTTTACTTTCTTACCCTTTTTAATTTTAGTAGGTACTAGATTATCCGAAAAAATTCCTTGAAGCATTCCAGTATCAGCTCCTTCTATCTTAATGAACCCCATCGCATAAGGCACATTCTGAATAAAAGCAGAAGTTGTAAACCATGCAATCGTGCTAATTAAGATTTCACCTTCGGGTTTTAATTCTATCCATTCAGTATCCTCAAAACAATCTGAACAATTAATTCTTGGTGGCATCCATACTTTATCGCATTTCTTGCATCTTGTCCCTAATATTTTCTTATTTTTCATCAATTCAATGAAGAATTTAGATTGTCCACCCATTGTATACTTATAATTTATTACAATTCTGTCTCTTATCTCATGTGCTTCAAATTTTTCGCTCATGGCTTTTTCAATCCCTCTTCATTTGTCATTACAATAACTGCTGCATATGCAGCTCCAGGACCCCCTATAGAGTGTGAAATTGCTCTGCCCTTCTCAATTGGTACTTGGTGTTTTCCTGCATCTCCTCTTAATTGAAATGCCGCTTCTCCTGTTGACATAATTCCTGTCGCACCAACAGCATGGCCGCAACCAATTAATCCTCCTGAAGGACAACATGGTAATTCGCCTTCTAGCCATGGACCTTCACCGGTTTTTTCATAAGAATTTTCAATCCAAGGGCCCCCTTGTCCAAAAGGTACAAATCCTAATTCTTCATATGAAATTACTTCTTGTCCACTAAAGGCATCATGCAATTCTGCTACATCAATCTGTTCCTTAATTTTATGATAATCAAGGCCCGCCATGTTATATGCTTCCCTCGCTGCGTAAATATTAGAATAAAGCCTTCCTATGCTTTCTCGATTACCAATGAAGCAATCAGTATTCGCGGCTGCTACACCAGTAATCCAAATTGGATTTTCAACGCCTAACTCCTTGACTTTTCCTTCACTGGCTAGAATCAAAGCTGCAGATGCTTCAGAGTAAAGACAGCAATCTAACATTTTAAATGGATAACAAATTATTCTTGAATACATCACATCTTCCACAGTTATCTTCATGGGGGCTTGTGCTTTTGGATTTAATATCGCATTACCGTGGTTTTTAACGCTTACGAAAGCCATTTGTTCCTCGGTTGGATTTCCAAATTCTTCATAATGTGCATTTACCATTGATACATAAGAACTCGCTGCCATCATACCCATTGGATACTCATAAGTCATATCGGCAGAATAAGCAATGGCATTAAGCACTTCTGGAGTAGTAGTTCCTGTCTGTTCATCATAACAATCGTTACATTTTTCAAGACCTATACAGAGACATAAATCGGATAAACCGGATGCTACTTCAGCATAAGCCATTCGAACTGTATATCCTCCTGTGGCACCACCTGTTGCAACTCGGGTTCCCGGCTTGTTATTCATACCTAAATATGAATTAGTGAAAATATCTGGCATAAATTGCCGTTCAAATAATTCATTGTAAATTCCATATACAGTTGATTGTAGATCTTTATGTGTGACATCTGCTCCGTTTTTATTAGCATCTTCTAGTGCTAATTTTGTTGCATCATAAGCTAATTCAAAATAAGTTTTATTAAGATATCTTGCCCTAAAGGGTGTTATCCCTATACCTATTATCGCTACCTTCAATAAAATTCACTACTTTTATATTATATTTTCATAATTTTTGTGAAATAATTATTGATTGGTTTCTATCTTAATTAATTTTTAAAAAAATTTATACTAAATAGATGATTTTAAGTCAGTATGCCTTTTGAAAGAACATTAAGAACTGTTGAAATCCTTAATGTTTTTAAATTCTTAAAACATAGAGCGGAAAAGATTCTAGATGTTGGATACGGAGATGGTCAAATTACAAATTCATTACATAGGAAAGGTTATAATATCATAGGTTTAGACAATTCAAAAGGAAATTATGAACAAGCAAGAAGTTTGTTTCCAGAATGCGATTTTCGATTATATGACGGCCTGAATATGCCATTTGAAGAGAATTCCTTTGATACGGTAATCTTAAATGATGTTTTAGAGCATATACCCTATAATTTTATGGATGCATTAATTGAAAGAATTAAATATGTCTTAGAACCAAATGGGATAATTTACATAAGTGTTACTAATCGATTAGATTTAATAGAGCCACATACTCGTATTCCATTTATCACATGGTTTCCCAAAATATTTTGGGAACATATTGAAAGAATTTTTAAAAGTAGATCGAATTACAGAATTACTAATATATATCCTTATACATTTAGAAGATTGAAATCGTTTTGTAAAAGGCATAATTTATACTTCACAGACTATACCTCTGTATATATATCACATAAGCTATATAATTTAGATTATATTGGTAATAAATTTATGAAATTTATTGTTAAAATTTTGAAAAAACTTAGATTAATCAACTTATTTTATTACATAGCTTACAAATTTAGTGTCATCATTTTTGCTTGTAAACAACAAATTAAGTAAAGAATTATTATGTTGAAGCTATTCATTTTTTCTCCGAATTCAGTAAGATATGGAAGAGGTGGAGAGATTTCTTCAATGGAATTAGCTACTGGATTGAGTAAGTATTACAATGTGAGTTTTATGGACACTACTATCTCACCTGGCGAAAAGTTATTAACAAATGAAGCAATAGATAAGAAATTGAAGAAAGTTAAAAGACAAAGAGGTATGAAATTTGCCGTATTTCATCTCGGCAATTGGACATTCAATTTTCCTTATCTTAGGGAAATATTAAAACTACTCAAACAATTTAAGAAGAATAACATTGTATATACTTCTTATTCAGATTTAAAAACCAGTTTGATGTTTGTTTTAGGCAATTTTATCTCTAGAAGGTCAAAATTAATAATTGGATATCGAAAGCCTTTATATAGCAAAAGAATATTCTCAATCTATAATATAAAATATAGGGCTTCTTTACTTCTACTTTCGCTTTTTAAAAAGAGAGTTTATCATCATGCTCTTTCAATTCATGCTAAAAAGTTTTTGCAAAATTTTTACCAGCCGGAAAGTGTAACTCATATAATTCATGGAATAAAACTTGATGATTACGTTGATAGCGAGGAAGAAGAAAAAAAAAAAAAAGATGTCGTAAAATTTCTTTATGTCGGCCAATTAATTGATATTCCTAAGGGATTTGGGGTACTTTTAAATGGTATTACGCAATTTTTAGAAGAAAATAAAAATTTAAAGTTCTATTTTGAATTTTGTGGACTTGGTCCTCTTAAAACAAAATTAGAAGAATTACAGCATCAATTTCCATCTTATTTAAAGTATCACGGCTATGTAAGCAATGATTTAATCCCAGAAATCTACAAAAGAAATGATGTCTTATTATTTTCTTCACGAAGAGAACCTTTTCCTAGAGTAATAATGGAAGCTTTAGCAGGAAGGCTAGTTATAATGAGTAGCAAAACAATAGGTTCGGTTGAATTGTTAAAAGGGGAAGAGTTTGCTTTTTTTCTCAATGAATTAACTCCTATAGAAATTAAGAAAAAAATGCTTGAGATTTATAGATTATGGGATACAAATTTTCAAAAATTTTCAAGATTACAAAATTTAGCTAAAGTATATGTCTTTAAAAATTATTCACATGATATTGAATTAGAAGGTTTTAGAGCTTTAATCGAAAAAATTAGATAATCTTTAACTTTCATTTTTAGAGACAAAATATCGTAAAATAAAAGCTTAAATATAAATTCTAATATAAATTGTTTGTAAAAATTCGTTCTATATTGCTAATAGTTTCATTTAGTGAAATTCCGAGTTTTTATTTTAATTTAATTAACTATTTGAGATAAGAATGAGGTGTAATAGTTATTTCTCAAGATGAAATAAAAGATCTTACTACTGATTTGGATGATAAAATCGTTAAGGCCTTACAAAATAAAATTGGAACATATGAGGCCGAAATAAGTGAATTAAAAGAAATACTAAATAAAAAAGACGAAGAAATTGCCAATCTAGCGAATTCTAGAGATGAATTAAGTTCTGAGTTAGAGGAGTTTCGAAGTAAACTTTCGGAGTTAAAAAGTAAAGCAAATGATCTTGAAAAATTAAATAGCGAAGTTTATGATTTGAAGAAAACAATCACTTTAAAAGATGATGAAATCAATAAATTGAGAGCAGAATTAGAAGGGAGTAATGAATTAAAGAAGAGCTTAACTGAAAAGGAATCTAAAATTAAGGAATTAACCGATGCTCTCTCAGAAAAAGAAAAAGTATTTGGTGAACAAAAAAGTAGATTAGAAAGAGCTGAAACCGAATTAACAGCCCTTAAACCAGCCGAACCAACTGAATACACAAGTGAAGAACGTTTAGTTTGCCCAAGATGTGGAGCAAGAGGGAAGGACTTAAAAGTTGAAGAAGATAAAAGTAAAATCCTCGGCTATGTAGGCCATAAACCTTTATATGGGAGAATTCACGTCTGTAAACGTTGTGGTTATAAATTTTAATTACATATTTTTATATATCTGGTAGGAAATTGACAATTTCAAAAATCTGGTTAGCATGTCTGCGAAATAAAAATAGATTCTAAATAATAAGTTGAATCTTTATTTTTTTTTTTCCTAACATAGTAATTACCATTAGAAGATTTTAATTTTTTGGATTTTTTTTCCACTCTATTTTTGAAAAGAGTAAATAGTGAAAAATAAATTATCTATGAATAATTGGAGATAGGTTGGTTTATGCCGCTCCGAATCTGAAATGTTCCGAGAAGTTTAATTAATTTCTTTTTATTTATTTTAAATTTTTACTCTATTTAAATTAAAATTGTTAGGAAAGTTTTTTTTACTCTAAAAGGAAGATATAAACTATCATAATTTTAGTTTTCTAAGTGAAATAAAAATTGATTAAAACAAGAATAACTGAAAAATTTGGTATTAAATACCCTATTATAAGTGCCCCTATGGGACCTTTTTATACAACTGAACTAGCAATTGCCGTTTCAGAAGCAGGTGGATTAGGAGTCGTAAGTCATGCTACATTAAGAGGGAAAAATTCAGTTAAAGATTTTAAAGAGCAATTGGATCATTTTATAGAACATTCTGATAAACCTTTTGGTATAAACGTGCGTGTTGCTCGAATTCAAACTGATCATCGGGTATTGTTAAGAAAAATCCCTCAATGGCGTAAAGAAAACCCTAAACTAAGAGAACAATTAGTTTATGCTTTGACTAGTGCTGGAGGTCCTCGAGTTGCTGGAAAAATGTGGAAGGAAAAAGCCCCTGATATGTATCATTTTCATGTTGGACCCGCTTTATGGTTAGTTAATAAAATAGTGGAATCAGGGTGTGATGGAATAGTAGCAACGGGTACCGAGGGTGGTGGCCATCAAAGTTATGAAGGAGTAACAACATTAGTGTTAGTTCAACAAGTAGCTCAAAAATATCCTGAAAAAATGTTAGTGGCATGTGGAGGAATTGCTACCCCAGAGGGTGTTGCGGCAGGATTAGCAATGGGTGCTGATGCTGTTGCTATGGGAACACGATTTATTGCTACTACTGAGAGTGAATTTCATCAAAATTATAAAGATCTTATTCCTCCAGCTACAGCTCGCGATACTATGCTTACTACTGGGGGTTTTGGACCAATTAGATTATTGAAAAACAAATTTTGCCTAGAGCATGGTAAAATTATGACTAAAGACGAAAAGATTTCCCAAGAATTAGCTTATGACATGGATGAGTATCTTAAAGACCTTATTGCTTATGAGTTAGTGTATACTAAAGGTGATACTGTTGATGGTGCTGTTCCAGTAGGTCAAACAATTGGCTTAATCGATTCCATATTAGATGTTGATGACATTGTTTCAGGTTTTTCAAATAAAGCTGAAGAAATATTAAAAAACATATTTTCAAAAACATAAATAATACTTTTTTTTGTTGTTATTTTACTAAAAAAATGGAGTTAAAATAAATAAATAAGAAAATTAGGATTTACTCTCCTTCTTTGCGTAATTCGCGCCGTAAAATCTTACCAACGATAGATTTTGGTAATTCAGGAACAATCTCAATCATTCTAGGATATTTATAAGGGCTAATATTATTTTGGCACCACTCCATGAGTTCTTCTTGAGTAGTTTTTTCCTTGTATTCAGGTTTAAGTGAAACGAAAGCTTTAATTTCTTGACCTGTTTCTGGATCCGGTACCCCAATTACTCCTACTTCACTTACAGCTTCATGCATATAGATTAAGTCCTCCACTTCTCTTGGAAAAACAGCATGACCCTTTCTTTTGATCATATCTCTCTTTCTATCCTTAATACGTAAATACCCTTCCTTATCAATGCAACCAATATCTGAGGTGTAATACCATTCAACACCTTCAGAATCTTTTCTTAAAGCATATTCAGAATCTTTTTTTCTTCCTAAATATCCAGTCATAACTTGTGGACCCGTACAACATACTTCTCCAATGTGTTGTAGTTCCTCTTCACCACAATTTTCACAACTTTCATTTGGACATTGAGAAAGCATTTTTGTACCAGTTTCAACATCAACTATTTTAAGTAATGTATCAGAGAGGGGAAAACCAACAGTATTTACCTTTTGAAGTGATTTTTTAAATGGATTTAAAGAAACTACTGGAGAACATTCTGACATTCCATATCCTTCCACAATACTTACACCAGTAATAGTTTCAAATTCATTTTTAACCTCCTCAGGTATTGCTGAAGCGGCACTTATGCATGCTATAAGTGAATCTAATTTGCCTTTATATTTTCTTGAATCAGGATCCTCATTTATTTTTATATAAAGCGTAGGAACTCCAGGCATATATGTAGCTTTCTCTTTCATCATTATTTTTAATATATTTGAGATCTTTTCAGGAGGACGAGGTAAAAGGATCATTTTCCAGCCTTCTAATACAGAAACAGTCATACCAATATTACCAAAAGAATGAGCAAGGGGTACGACTAACATCATTCCTCCCTTCCCTTTTAACTCAATTATTTCTGGTAACTGTGTTGAAGCCCAGACATCTGTTTGAAGTGCATTAACTAACATTGAATAGTGTGATGTCATTACACCTTTTGGTACACCTGTCGTTCCACCTGTATATATTAAAATACATGTATCATCTTTAAGATTTAAATTTACCTTTGGAACATTAATTGGTAATCCATTATTTAGGACTTCTTGAAATTTATGGAATGTGATACTACCTTCTTTTTCTGGCCAATTTTTCATCCTTGGTACCTTTCCAAGAGCAGTTCCTAGTTTAGCTTTGAATGGTGGCAAATATTCTGCTGTTCCTGTTAAAATTATATGTTTTAACGTCGGCATCTTGCTTAAATCCTTTCCAAGGAGATATTCTTCATACAGATAATCTAATATTACCATTATATTTGCTTTAGAATCATTTACTTGATGGACGATC
The DNA here is from genome assembly GCA_016839915.1 of Promethearchaeota archaeon. GTDB lineage: Archaea > Asgardarchaeota > Lokiarchaeia > Sigyniarchaeales > SOKP01 > Loki-b32. The sequence continues at coordinate 8,355 of JAEOTH010000079.1, read as the reverse complement.
TCAACAAATCGATTTACAGGAAGTATTGGATTAGAAGTCGCCCCAATTCGAACAATTGCCCAATGGGCAATGAGATATTGGGGAACATTAGGCAAATCAATACATATAACATCACCTTTTTTTACTCCCATATTAGATAATGCGGTAGCAAATTGATCCACAAGGGTATCTAATTCAAGATATGTCATTCGAAAGCCTTCAAAAAATATTGCTTCCGAATCAGGATATTTTAAAGCTGTCCTACTTAAAAGTTCTCCCAAAGGAATCGCATCATAATCAATATGTCTTGGTGTTTCTTTTGGCCATTTCTTATTTATTCCGTAAAATTTTATTAGATCTTCTTTACTCATTTTCGATCACACTTGATTTTTTAGAAATATAATAATATTCATTTCGATATTATTTAAAACTTTAAGAAAAGGAGTATAAAATGCCTTTTCGAATAATATACTTAAAGTGTGATATAGACTAAATTCTCATTTTGTATAAATTTTTATCTGGAACATAACTCATCATAATCAAATCATCTCGAATATCCCATCCCAGTGTATGGTAGAATCTGACAACTCCCTTATTATATTTTTCTATAAATAAATGAACTTTATGTACTCCCATTTTACGAAACTTACTCATTAATTCATCAATCATAGTCTTGCCATATCCTCTTTTTTGACAATCTGGATCGACAGCGAGATGATGGACATATCCTCTTCTTCCATCGAACCCCCCCATAACTACACTGATTACTTTTTCATCTGATTTTCCAATTAAGAAAAGATCAGGATTTCGCCTAACCATTTTTTCAATTTCTTCTTTCGTGTCTGTAGATCCTACACTAATTCCTGTTTTTTTCCAAAGTGCAATAATGTCATCATAGGAATCCATTGAGAACTCTTCGATCTTCATATGAGATAATTAATTTTTAAGGATTTTGAAGTTTTGTAATTTTTATGTTAAAATAGTAATTTTAACTATGATTGAAAAACATGATTCTTCATTAAAATCTTTAATTTGTTGATATTGTTGATGATATTTTGAATCAAGAAAAGAATAAAAGTGTCGTTGAAGAATATAAAAAAAGGCAAAAGGATTAATTTTTTTAACATTCAACAAGGATAATTAAGCTAAGTTAATGAGTATTTTAATGATAAATCTTTAATTTGAGTACGAATTTTCTTTTTATCTTCTATGATTTCCTTAATTTGTCTCGAAATTTCTACTCGTTTATTCATATCAGAAGGTATTGGTAAAACAACCTCCATTATTCGATTTCCAATAGTAGCGATAGTCCCTTGAACAAAAGTAATTGCTTGGATTTGTCTTTGAACAATATCTAAATTTAAAAGGTATAAAAGTAGGTAAGAATCTATAAATTCATCATTTTCTAATGTTTTTATTTGAAAGATATGACTTTGGATTATAATTTTGGTATCTAAGTTTGTTATGTAAGCTGTTTTCCCTATAAGATTCGGACCACCATCTTTAACTAAGAGAATATCACCTGCTTCAATCTTCTGTTTAAGTTTATAGTGATCGTATACTTCCTCACTTGTTTTTTTATATGAATCCAAATTTATCTCCCAGTTATTTAATTCACTCGTTCGTATAAATGGAATATTGCCTAACCCATAGACATGGGAACCAATTTCATCCCCACGAGGAAGGTACCCACTTTTATTAATATAAATTGTTTTCTTTTTCACTAGATCTTTAACAGTAAGAAGTGTGAAATCTTTATTACTGGCAAGCTTTTTTAAAGTTTTTTCTACTCCTGTATAATAATTTGGAATGAAAACTTGATTCTTAATTTGACTGTAGTTAATGTTAAAAATCTTTTGTTCCTTCAAATAATTAAATTCTTCAGTTTCTTTAAGTCTTGAATGTAAGTCTATTAAATCATCATTTACTATTGGATTTCCAGTAGTATCTAACTTTTTGCTTCCATCTTTCTTCATCTTATATAAAACCTTGCCATCTTTATCATGACCAACATTTTCTACAATTGCGAAGTTGATTTTATAATCGCTTGGAAGTATTTTCAACTTTTTAAAAAATAAGATACTTGTTTTATTACATGTATAAGGCTGAAAGGTATTTTGATGCAATGAAATTATTCCTAAGATTTTACCATTAGAAGTTATATATTCCCAAATATAGCGATCTGTAGGATTTCCAAAGATTCCTTCAGGTAAAACTATACCCAATTTCCCTCCATCTTTGAGTAACTGAACACATCTTTCAATAAACAAAACTTGAGGTGCTTGTTGTTTCATTATTTTATCTTGCATTTCCCATTTATTAGTAGTATTTTTCCAAGCATGTGCTAACTGATAATCTTTTAAAATTTTTTTATCATCTATTGGAATTTTGACACCGAATGGAGGATTAGTTAAAATAAAATCAAACATATCATTTTGTATTATATTCTTCGCTTGCAATCTGTAGCTTTTCGGATCCAATGAATCTTCACAGAAAAGATTAGATTTCCCCCCACTTAAGATTTCAAGATATAATTTGCTTATTTTAGCTAGGAATAAATCTTTGTCAATCCCATAAAGATTCGATATAAACGCAATTCTTTTCTCTTCAGAATCTGTTTTTGACCATATATAATCTTTTGCTTCGAGAAGAAAGCCCCCATGACCGCAGGCAGGGTCAAGGATCTTTGAATCTATTTTTGGATCCAAATAACTAACCATAAACTGAATTATATTCGGAGGTGTGAAAAATTGACCACCTTCATCTTTTAAGATTTTGCTAACAAAAATTTCAAAGGCATCACTTAAAATATCTTTAGATGATTGAAGGAGTGAAATATTTTGTAATTCTTTAACAACTAAATAAACCAATTCTTTAGTTAGTGTTATTTGTTCATTTTCACTCATAAATTCTTCATATTTTCTTCTCACATTTTCATTGAAAAATGCCTTAATTCTATCATAAAATTGCTTATCAGATTCACCATTTCTTATATAAAATTCTAATTCATCTTCAGGTTTTTTAATTATTTCATCCACTAATTTACAGAAAATAAGATTTATAATCTGTTTAGAACGTGCCCTTGTATCGGTATCAGTATATTTTAACTTACCATATAAATGCTGATTTATAGATTGAAATACTTGTTTTAAGTTCGTTGATTTTTTTAAGTCTTTTTTCTTTATTATACCAGATTTCTCCTCTAAAAAATCAATAATTTGAGCGGGCATCTATTAATTATGAAAAGAATCTTCTTTATAATTCATTTATATCAGATCAATTTATTATTATTTTTTATTAATTGAGAATTAATGTAAATAATGCCCTTGAAGAATTTACATTTTGGAGAATACATTGATTTCACAGTAAAAAAGCGATTTGGAATCATAACTCTAAATAGAGTTCATCGAGCAAACGCATTTGATATTAAACAATTCGAAAATTTAAAAAAAGCAGTTGAATTTTGTCAAGAGGATGAGAAGATTAAAGGGTTAATTTTAACAAACAATGGCTCTTCTTTTAGTACAGGAGTAGATTTAGGCGCAATTGATGGGAGTAATCATGTAGCAGTAAAATATCTCGAAAGCACTGCAGCAGAGATTTGTAAATTGTTATATAATGGAAAACCGACTATTTCTGCAATTAATGGTCGAACGATGGGAGAGGGTGTTGTTTTTTCAACATCTTGTGATTATAGAGTCGCTACTAAAGAAAGCTTTTTTCAAATGCCAGAAATTTTTTCTGGAATATTTACTGGTGCCGGATGTTTAGTGATCTTCTCAAAATTACTTGGAATTCCTTGGACTAAAAAAATGTGTATGTTTGCTGAAAGATTAGATGCAGAAGAAGCTTTAAAAATTGGTTTGATAGATAAGATTGTAGATAATAAAGAAGTTTTAATAACTACTGCGTTAGAGAAGGCAAAGTTTCTGTCTATAAAAAATCAAATAGTATTGAATGCTATAAAAATTTGCGCGAATCATTTAAGCGATAAAAATTATCAAGAAGCTTATAATATAGAAAAACAAGCTTCTGCTTGGTATGAATATCGGAATAAAATTCAGTTTTTAAAAGATTTTAAAAATAAATTTGAGTAAGTAAAATTAATCGTGAATAAATATGTCGTTAGACGAATTAGAATTTGGAGAAAATATTGAATTCTCAATGAAAAAGAAATTTGGAATTATTAAATTAAATCGAGTCCATAGAGGAAATGCGATCACTCCGGATATGGCAAAGAATCTAAAAAAAGCTTTAGAATTTTGTAAAGATACGGAAAGAATTAGAGGCATAATATTGACTGGAAATGGGAAATCCTTTACTACTGGAATGGATATTGATGAAATTGATGGGAGTAATCATATTGCAGTTAAAGAATATGAAGAAACAGCCGCATCTATCCAAGAATTAGTCTATTATGGAAAACCTGTCATCTGTGCTATTAATGGCAAAGCAATGGGAGATGGCGTAGCGTATGCTCTTTGTTCTGATTATAGAATAGCGGTGAAAGATTGTTATTTTATGATGCCAGAAGTAAATCTTGGTGTTTTCCCTGGCACTGGTATTATTGTATTAATGACAAGAGTTCTTGGAGTTCCTTGGACTAAAAAGATCCTTATGTTTGCTGAAAAAATTAATGTTGAAAAAGCATTAGAAATCGGTTTAATAGACCAAATTGTAGAAAATCAAGAAGAATTAATAAAAGTTGCGTTAGATAAAGCGAAATTTCTGTTTACTAAAAACCAGACCGTACTAAATGCAATAAAATTATGTAGCAATCACTTAGCTGACAAATCTTATAATAAAGCTTATGAATTAGAAAAATTTGGCTCTTCCTGGTATGAGTATGAAGATAAAGTAAAATACCTCGAGGAGTTTAGAAAAAAATTCTATTAAAAAAATTCTTTTTTTTCCTAGTATTATTGAACCTTTTTGTTAGTTTTTAGGCATTTTTATTGATAGAAAATTGAAAAATGAAATTTTAAATTGCATAACATTAAAATTTAAACTTATTTTATAGAACTTAGTTATCTATTGATAAATGACCTAAGATAAACTGTAATTAAGGAAAACAAAAGAACCTAACTATAAAAAAGATAATCTTAATCTACCTAGCGATAAGGTGAGTAAAATTGCCTAAAGAAGATGATTCAAAAGTTTTTATTGGTAAAAAGAAATCAATGAGTTATGTCATGGCTGCTATGGTTGTTTTAAATGAAAAACCAGTGAAATTATTAGCTCGAGGACGCTCCATTTCTCGAGCTGTAGATGTCGCTGAAATATTAATCAATAAATTTTCAAAAGGAAGCAGCTACGGTGAAATCCTTATTAGTACTGAATCAATCACTAATAGAGATGGAACTGACAGCAATGTCTCATCAATTGAGATTGAAATTTTTCCACCAAAGAGATAAAAAAAGAAAAATCTAAAATTTTACAGGAGAAAATCAGGAGACTTTCTCGTATCTTTTTTTTATTTAATTTTTTGACCATATTTATTGAATTCTATTAAAAAGTTCCCAAAAATATAAATAAAAGATTGAGATTACTATAAAAATGGCAATAAAAAAATCTCATTTATTATTTTTAACCATTTTTTTCATAAGTTGCTCAGTGAATTTTAACGCGGTTAGCAACACCAGCCAATTATATGATGTGGATTCTACTTCACTAAATATTTCTGCAACTAAAGGATCAATCGATTATTTAATCATTACGACTGAGTATTTTGAAACTGCTCTTGAGCCTTTGGCTAAATGGAAAACACAAAAAGGTGTAGTTTCGAAAATAGAAGTTATTAGTGATATAACCCAACAATACTCAGGAGGAGATCTTCCTGAAAAAATTAAAAATTGCATCATAGATTATTATAGTAATAACAATACTCAATGGGTTCTTTTAGCAGGGGATTATAATCATGTTCCAACCAAGTATATATTATGTGATGACGGATATCCCGATGATGGTAATTATGTTTGCTGTGATTCTTATTTTGGAGATATAGATAATGACTGGTCGTCAAATGATTTCGATTTTAACGCAGAGGTTTATGTAGGACGATTAACAGCGAATAGTCAACTTGAAATGCAGGATCTAGTTCAAAAAATATTAGATTATGAAAAAAATCCTCCTATTGGTTCCTGGATGTCTCATGCTTTATTTGCTGGTTCTATACTCTATTTTGACCAAGATTGGAATAATGATGGTAATGTTGATTATGGAGAATGTGATGGAAATCGATTCAATAATTTTTTAAATATTACTTTAACGCCAGAGAATTGGACTAGTATTTTTTTAGCTCAAACTCAAGGCATCAAAGGTTCTAGCAATCACAGCGATCTTCAGTTAAATTATGTTAATCTTCAGAGTGAAATAAATAAAGGATGTAGCATTGGCACAATTTTCGCTCATGGTAATCCTCAACAAATGGGGATTGACCAATGGCTCGTAGATTACGATGGGGACATGTTATTCGACATAATCGATATTATAGAAAGAACTAGCCTAATGGATACTAGCTATATGAATTTTCATCCTCAGGATAATAAATTAGGATTATATTATTTAGGTAGTTGTTCTGTAGGAACCTTTGATGATCCTAATGATTGTATTGCAGAGTATTTTTTGAAGAATTGTGCGATTGGATGTATTTCTGGAAGCTATGTAGTGTGGGGTGAGGACCAGTGGTATGAACGTAATCATGGTGGTTGGTTCATTGAAGGACTTGGTTTTCGCTTCTGGGAACAATTATTTCAGTATAATCAACCTGGTAAGGCTTTAGCGCTTGCTAAGGCAGACTACGCATTAGATAGGAATATTACTGCTGAACCTAGGGAGTATCCAGAATGGAGTAATAAAACACTCAAACAGTATAATTTACTTGGTGACCCTGAGGTTCCAATTTGGCTCTCTATTCCTAAAAAGCTTAATGTAAGCATTGATCAGCCATATAACGACACTACGAATTTAATGACTCTGAAGGTAACTGCTAATAATAATCCAGTTCAAGGGGCTATTATTACGTACACAGAAAATAATGATCTTATTTGGAAAGGAGAAACTAATGAAAATGGAACGATTGATGTACCTTTCTCTCAAATAAAAATAGATAATAAAGTTTTCACTGCTAGTAAAAATGGATTTCTCCCATATCAAGCATATTTGCCAGTTTCTGGGGATTCGAACGGAATAGTTGGTTATGATGTCTTTGGAGTTTCTTTTATTATTCTAAGCTTTATTTGTATAATTTCAATATATCATAAGCGTTCTCTCTCAAAGCAAAAATCTATCTAACTTTTTTTTTTATTTTAGAGATTATCCTTTATATGTTCTATCTTACTCTGAAAATTTTGTATTTGTTCTACCTTTACATTATTAGTATTGATGTTTTTTATTAAACCAATAAAATCCTTTATTAACGGATGTTGGAGTATCACACACTTCTGATTCAAAGTGTTTACATCTAAAATTAGCGCGGAATCTAATTTTTCCCCCATTCCTAAAACATCTTTAAAAATCAATTCATTATCATCTGTATAGGATAAAATTAAAACATCTTCCCCTATTTGAGAACCATCAGTTTCATTTATTACTTTAAATTCACACATAATTAAATTTCACTTCTCTGTAATAATCAAAAGACTATTTTTTTTAGCTTAAACTTAATAAAAACAATTTTTTTAAATTGTCTTTAATAATTCTTAGTATAACAATTATTTTAAAAATAGCTAAAAATATTAACGAGGAAATTGAGTGAATTATGGCACGTCCATATCAAAAAGCAAATATTCCTGGTCCCGAAATGGGTGTTTCTGTCTCTGATCCAACAGTAATGGCTAATTTTTTGAAAAACCCGCAGAAGAAACTCTTTGTAATAGGAGCAGAATCCTTAAATTGGGAGCTTAATGGGAAAAAAGTCGCAGATTACTTTATAGAAATTGCCAATAAGATAAATTGTCATGTAGTCTCTACAGGTCATTCCTATGCCTATTTGAAGGATAAAATCACAGATGATAAATTATATGATATGTCATTGATTAACATCACAAATCGTTTATGTGATAAAGATTGGCCCGGTCTGGATGGTAGCGGACAATATTCAATGGCAATATTCGGAGGGCATCTAGTATTTTATGTCTCTCAAGCATTATCTCGATTGAAAAACTTTACAAACTGGGTAAAAACTATTGACTTAGATAAATACTCTCATCCAAACGCTAGGTTTAGCTTACCAAACCTAAGTGATGCTGACTGGAAAGAATTTTTAGAAAGTTTAATTGAAAAATTATAAATTATTTATCTTTTTTTTTGGGAAAGCCAATCACCATAATACATGAGTTGCTCTTGAGATACTCTTGTATAACCTCTATTGGAACA
>JAEOTH010000078.1 GCA_016839915.1 Promethearchaeota archaeon | reverse complement strand
TACAATTTTAAGAAAATACTTTAAAATATTAATAAACTTTTAATCATTTAAATTTAAGGTTACTTCTCTATATTTACTTAAAAATGTCGATTTTTAAAAAGTTTATAGATTATAAAATATAATGACCTTAAATCGTAAATTATAAGAATATTTAATCAAATTCTATACATGTAACTCATTTTTTTCAAAAAATCGTATTCGAGTTTTATTATGCCAAAATCACAATCTAATGAACTTGATAAGGAATGCCCTATATGTGGGAGTATTATTTGGGGTAAAGGACAAAGAGTTCTATTAGAAGGAGCTAAAATAACTGTATGTCATAATTGTGCTCAGCATGGTATAAAAATACAAAAAACACCAAGTAGTACTCGAATTAAAAAATCATATCAAAGACCTCAAAAACGGCAAGGCTTAAGAAAGGATATTGTTGATGAGTTGGAGATCATTACTGATTATGCGAAAAAAATTAGAAGTAAAAGAAATTCTCTTGGACTCAATCAAGATCAATTTGCTCAGAAACTGAACGAAAAACCTTCCTTACTTAGGAGAATTGAAGCCGGAAAAGTAGAACCCACTGTTAAATTAGCTAAAAAAATTGAAGACGTTTATAAGCTAAAACTTTTGAAAATGTCTGATGAGATAGAAGCCAATGTTCAAGATAAAAAATTTATGAAAAAATCAACAGGGCCTTCTCTTGGTGATATTGCCTTTATCAAGAAAAAGAAGTCGTAGTATAACGTTTCAAACTATTTTTTTGATTCTTACAATTGCAGAATTGTAGGATCCAGAAAAACCTAATTCTTCAGGTTTATCAGGAATGAAACAGTTTACATTTGGATTTCCTTTTGAAGATGAAGATAAACCAGAATATATTAATGCTGTTTTAGACTTTAATTCAGAAGATTCTGCTAACGTGTAAATTTCAGACCCGTAATTATTCGAAACAAGAACTTCACTCCCAATTTCTAAATTTAGGTGATCAACATCTTCAGTTGATATAAAAATTTTATTAAATTCATTTAAATATTTTGAATTTAACTGGCCTAGTTGAGAATGCAAGAAGTATGAATGAGAAGGAGAAATAAGCATAAATTCATTTTTTTTCAAGTTTAATTTACGTTTCAAATCATTTTCTCCAAATTCAAAATGTGGCCCTTTAGCTTGAATACGATTATTGGGTGTTGGAAATTTTGAGTTATTAAAAGGAACCTCATCATTATTGAATAATAAATAGTAGCCTTGCGAATTAAGATCATTTTGAATTTCTAATGGTAGCATTTTTATACTATTATTAAAGATTGTTTGTTCTGATTCTTGAAAAATTGAAGAAGTTTCAAATCCCAATTTCCAAGCTAATTTTTGGAAGAATTCATAATTAGACAAACAATCTTCATAAGGACACGGACCCCCAATATTAATTGATAAACCTGGTATATAATAAGGAGAAATTATATCATATGTCTCTAAATCAAATTTTGCAGGGATGATGATATCAGCATACTTTGTAGTATCATTCAAAAACATATCTATTACAACGACAAATAGATCTTCCCTCATTAATGCTCTTTTTAATAGATTTTGATTAGGTAATGAACTTACTGGATTGAAATTATATATAAACAGCATTTGATAATTCTCTGAAGATAAGAAAGAACCTAATTTAATTAAAGGAATTTCTTTAATCTTTGATTCTCCCTCAATATTTGCAATATATTCTTGAAGAGGCTGAATAGTAGGTTTGAGAAAATCACTCTGAGAATATATCAGCCCTGAACCAGGTTTCCCTAAATTTCCAAGTACTATTTGTATTAAAGCAATAGATTTTACGATTCTTCCTCCATTATAGTCTTTCTGAACACCATATCCAATATTAAATAAAGTATGGTATTTGTACTTTATCAATAACCTAACAAATTTCTGAAAAGTCTGAAAATCAATACCAATTTGCTCTAAAAGCTTCTTTCTTTCAACTCGGGCATCTTCTATAAAAATTAATGATTCGGATTCCACATGGTCACTTAAAAATTCTTCATCATGAGCTTTGCAAGCTATTAACTCGCCGATTATCATTTTAACTAACAAATATTCTGTACCGGGGGTAATATGTAGAAAACAATTAGCCTTTTTAGCAACTTGCGTACATCGAGAATCCACTACAACAAGTTTAGTCCCTCTTTTTAATGCTTGCTTAACTAAATAATAAGCATGGTTATTACTCACTGAAAGGTTACTTCCCCATATCACTATTAATTTTGTAGCAGGATTTTTTAGTTGAAGTGGATTTGTTATAGAATATGTACCAAATAACTCTGTAAGCCCTGCACAACCTCCTTCATTGCATATCCCCCCATTTGTAATTGTTGCTCCTAATTTTTCAAAGAATCTTAATGGTGCATACTGCGATATTAAACCTGAATTACCTGCATAAAAAGCACCTAAAATAGATGTGAAACTCTTTCTTTTTTTTTGAACCTTTATTAGTATTTCAGTAATTAGATCGAAAGCTTTTTTTAATGAAATTTTTTCAAAAATGTTTTCCGACTTAGGACCAGTTCTAATTAATGGATATTTCAAACGTTCTTGATGATATACTAAATTTTCTCTCTGTTTAAACTTTGGGCAAAAAAAACCATTTGTAAATGGATGGTCTTTTGACGGAATTGCTTTTACTAATTTATTTATGAAAATATCATCATTCCAATATCCCTTGAATACACATGAACCATAACAGTCTTTTGAACATGTCCCAAATCGAATTTTTACAAGAGTTTTCTTTTGTTTCATAGAAATTTAAACTAAATTTTATAATAATATAGCTAGCAAAATATTATTGTAGTAATTAGCAATAAATTTCTTAGTCTATAGAAATTTTTGTGTTTTGAATTAAAGCGATCTTGTTTTTTAAAAATTCAATAATACTTTGATTATCCTGAGCCTCAAGTGGTCCTCCACAATTAGGACACCTAAAATTATGCTCAAAAGCTTCATCAAAATTATATTTAATATTTGAATCTTCACAATTTTTACACATAAAAAAATAATTGTTTTGTTCAAATTCTAACCTATCTCTGAGCTTGCTATCAATCAATTTTTTTTTCTCAAGAAGGATTTCTTCAAGCAAATCAAATTCATGCCACCAATAATAAATAAACCAGCCTGTAGATTTATCTCTGATACGTCTAAATTGAGCAAGTTTTTCAGAATATAATTTATAAAGAGTTTTACGAACGCTATTTAATTTTAAGATTTCAGAATCGTCTGGTTCAAAGTCGATATCTGTGCCTTTAATACTTTCTTTTATATTTTCAGTTATATCTTCATCAGTTATATCTTTAGATTCAGAATTTATGAGCTCAATTCCAACATATATTGCGATTTCTCCACCTATTATATATAATAAAGATCGTAAGTATGGATTCAATTCTTTAATATGAGCTTGCCTCGTTCACTTAATAATGATAATTTTAATTAATATATCTTTGATAAAAATTAAATTTTTTTAAAAAATTCCTCGAAAAAAATTTGATCTTATTCCTTAAACAACAATTTGATATTGTTTTTCTATAATTTCACCATCTAAATCAAGGCTACGAAATAGCTTACCTCTTCTTATAGCCATTATTCTTAATAATTTTGAATTAGTAATATTTTTAGGGATTTCTATTTCAGATATTTTGTAATTATTAAAAATAGTAAATGTTTTCCAGTTTTTTGGGATTTCTGATTTAAAATCATAAAGCGCTGTTTCTATTATGTTATTTAAATTTTTTTCAGTATTGCTGATATATCCCGTACAAAATTGAATCCTTTTATTTACATCATCATCTTCTACTTTTTTTTTTGATGGTTGTGGAATTTTTTTTTTTGTAGTTACCTTACAAGTTGGATTTAAATTGAACGAGAGTAGTAAATAACTATTCTCGCGAAAGGCTTCAATACTCTGCAATAAAGACTCTTTATTTATTGTGTCAATAATTTCTGCTTTGAAATTTTTTGTTTTTCCTGTTGATTCTTTCAGGTTCCAATTAAATCCCAATCTATTTATTATATCACCAATGTTAACTCCACTGATTAAACTACCCTTAATTTCGAAATTCTCACTAGGATTTGAAATACCCTTAGTTATTACCTCAAGAATTAAATCCTCATATTCATGGCTTCCTTTAAGTGTAAATTTAGCTTTTGTTTTGCTAATCTTCAACGCGGGACCTATAAAATCTCCTCTTGAGTACCTATAAAAGTGCCGATGAACATCTTGATGATTTTTTGCCGCTTCATCCAAGATTGGATGCTCAGTGAGTTTTCTTAGAAAATGCATCTTATCAAGCTATCTAATTTTCTTTAAATTTATTTCTAATTTTCTTTAATAAATATCAAAAGATTATAATTATAAATTTTATTCATTAATAAAGTTAAAAAAAAATAAAACATATCTAAAAATACAAATTACCAAAAAATAACATTATCTATACAATATGGCTGATATTCCATCTTTAGCTTTATGGGTTGTTGCATGGATTTTCCTAATTGTAGGAATAGTTTCATTAACAGTTTTAGTAATTTATACTAAATATGGAAGAGAAATATCAATCCGGCTATCTATTTTGACAGTGGTAATTTCTTCAATCTTTTTGGGATTTTCTTTTCATTTCTTATTACTATCGTTTGGAATATAGTACAAGAAATTACTATTACTTTGACATTTATTATGGAATTTATGAATTTAATTCTTAAATTGTTGATTATAATTTGTTTTGTTAAATTTTAAAAAAGAAGAAAAGTTTTCATCTAATAATTCAAATTTCTACAATTTAAAATAAAAAAAAAGGAGAATAAAATGTTATTTCAAATGGATCCTACCCTTTGGTTTATTCTATGGCTTATCTTAGCAACAATTATTGTTACTTTGGTGCTATATATTGCGGTTCTGCTTATTGTGTCAAAAACTAAAGCCTCAGACAAAAAATTTATAATAATTTTAGTAGCTTTCATAGTTGTACTTGTAATTCCATTAGTTTTAGGCGTTATACGTACTGCATTTGGAATCTTTGACTCAATCCCATGGAGTGATGGAAATTATCTTCAACTTTTAATTCCTATAATTGGCTTTTTGATAATATTAATTCTAGTGAAATTTCTATTAGATGTCGCTTGGGACAATTCTGTTTGGATATCTTTATTAACGTTGTTTATTCTATTCCTACTGTATACCTTAATACCTGGACTTGCTAGTTTTCTTGGATTTGAACTATAATTTAGAAAATTAATGACTTAAAAATTAATTCTTATTTTTTTCTTTTAAACAAAAAAGTTAGATTTAAAGTTAAAATCAATATGGAGAAAATATTTATTATTTTATATTTTTTCTTTTAATTTCAAACGTGGAGCTAAACCCAAACTCATCATTTCTTGTAAAAGCAATTTAAACGCGTATGAACAAACAACCTTGGAAATAATAGTTCCTTCTCCACATACAGGACAATAACGTTTATCTCTATTTCGGTCATAAACTGCTAAAAGCCCACATTTTTCACAAACTAATATAACTGTTCGGTCAGACTCATCTAATAATCTTTCTTTTAATAATAGTGCTGATCCATGACCAACCAAACAATCTCTTTCCATTTCTCCAAATCTTAGTCCACCCTCACGAGCTCGACCTTCTGTAGGCTGCCTAGTTAAAATTTGTACTGGACCTCTTGCTCTAGCATGGAGTTTATCAGCTACTAAGTGATATAACTTCTGATAATAAATTGGAGCACAGTAGATTCCTGCCTCGTATTTTTCCCCTGTTATTCCATTATACATTACTTCTCTTCCATTAAATTCAAACCCAGCATCAACTAGTTGCTCCTGTAGTTTTGTAATATCAGTCCACTCAAAAGCAGTAGCATCTCCCAATTTTCCTGTAGTACAGGCAATTTTACCGCTAATACCTTCAAAAAGTTGTCCTAAAGTCATTCTTGAGGGCATTGCGTGAGGGTTTACGATTATATCCGGAATGACTCCTGTGGCAGTATAAGGCATGTCTGCTTGTTCAACAACTAATCCTAGTACTCCCTTTTGGCCATGCCGGGAAGAAAACTTATCTCCTAATTCTGGAATCCTTAAATCCCTTACTTTTATTTTAACTAATTTATTTCCGTCTACTGTTTCTGATATAATTACAGTATCAACTATTCCTTGCTCGTTGTGACGCATATTTTTTGAAGTTTCACGCCTATTTGGTTGCATAAGCTCAAATTCTTCATAAGATTTTATAAATCTAGGGGGAGAAGTTCTTCCTATAAGGACGTCTCCTCCATTAACTTGTGTCTCTGGTTCTATTATTCCATCTACTTCGGATAATAACCTATAAGATTCAGCAGATTTGAATCCTCTGACCCCTCTTTCAGGGATCTCGAACTTATCAACCTCTCCACCAGGGTATTTTCTTTCTTCAGCATCATAAGTTCTGAAAAAATGACTACGGGCAAGACCTCTCTCTATTGATGCTTTATTGATGATAATTGCATCTTCAATATTGAATCCTTCAAAGCTCATCATACCGATAATAAAATTTTGCCCCGCAGGTCTCCTATTTATCCCTATAATCTCCATTGGACTTGTTTTTACTAAAGGTTGCTGAGGATAATGCAATGTATGACCTCTAGTGTCTAATCTCAAATGCATATTAGCTGCAAATAAACCTAATGCTTGCTTTACCATCCCAGCTTCATACGTATTTCTAGGGGATTGGTTGTGTTCTGGAAAAGGAATAATAGAGGCGCAAATCCCGAGAATTGCTGCGGGGGATATCTCTAAATGAGTATGTTCCGGTGTAATATCCTCTTCGAACATTGCGATATACGCATTTTCTTCTTCTTCAGCATCTAAATACTCAATGACACCCTTCTGAACTAAATCTGACCAAATAAATTTCTTTTGCCTTATTTTCTCAATATCTTCTTTTGAAATAAGTACCTTTTTATTTTTTAAAACAAATAAAGGTCTAGTTGCTCTTCCCGCATCACAATTAATTTGAATTTCTTTAGAATCATAATAATAACCAATATTTATATGTGGCCCAATCTCTCCTTTCCTTCTTTTTTCTCTAAGTTGGCGTATAAACGGATTATGTTGTTGGTGTATACCTACTAACTTTCCATTAAGAAAGACTTTTATCTTATCTCCTCTTACATTCTTGACTTCATTTATTGGGATGACACCCAAATCAATTAAAATATTTTCAATAATACGCTCGTCAGCTCCTACTGATATTATAGAAGCTAATCCAAGATTTTTCACCAACCCACAATTAGGCCCTTCAGGAGTTTCTGCTGGGCAAATTTTACCCCATTGAGTTGGATGTAAATCTCTAGCTTCAAAATGAGGTTGACTACGACTTAATGGCGAAATTACTCTTCTTAAATGACTTAAAGTGCCAACATGATTAGTTCTATTTAAAAGTTGGCTAACTCCTGCTTTACCACCAACCCAATTACCTGTCGCTAAAGCATGTCTGATTCTTTCTGTTATTACATCTGCTCTAACCGCAGTCTTTATATTTGGAGCTCTTCCTCGAACAGCAGTCCTCTCTAATTGATATTTAATATCTTTAACGAGATTTAAAAATGCTACTCTAAATAAGGATGTGAATAATTCACCAGCTAATTTTAACCTCTTGTTAGCATAATGATCTTTATCATCTGGTTCTCTTAACCCTAAAGCGAGTTCCATTACTTTTTGAGCCATTTGTCCTAAATAATAAGCTTTTTTGATTCTATCTTCTTCCGCATTTCCGATATGAGGTAAGAGATATCTGTCTAAAACTTGAAGAGCTCTTCTAATACGATAATCTTTTGTTTGTCCTATCGCAACTCTTTTTCCTATATAATCAAGCGCATTTTGTTGAGATTTCTCTGGATCCTTTAATACTTGGATTTCAGACGCAACGTCAATTACAGGAATTAATTCTTTCTGTATTTCATCATTTTCAGATATTGCCTCAAAGATCTCTTTATCTGAATGCAATCCTAAGGATCTCATAAGTATCGCTAAAGGAATTTTCCCTGGAACTGACGGGAATGAAACTCTAAGATTACCATCCTTTTTTCTTTCGATAGTAACTGGTGCACGGAATCCACTTCTTGTAGAAAAAACTTTTGCTTGATGAGTAGCACTAGAACTCCTGCTTGCTTCTTCAGCAAGGATTCTATTAGGAGCTAAATCTTCCTGTGTAACTAGAACCCGCTCTGTTCCATTAATTATGAAATAACCTTCCTGCATGACGAAGCGCTGTTCGCCAAGTTCCAGGATCGAGAGGGTCCTCGCCCTTATTAATTAATTCTTGATCCGACAAACTTTCTAAAGGGCATCGGCAACTTTTAAGCATTATAGGAATTTTACCGATATAAATATCAAGAGTCTCTTCTGCCTCTTCCCTTTGCGTACGCTCATCGATTGTTATTGGAGTCATTTCTAAAGTAATATCCGCAGCATAACTTAACTCCCTTATACGAGCCTCTATAGGAGTAATCTCCATAGTAGCGCCATCAGCTTCTCTTACTTTAGGGATTCCTATCTTTATTTTTCCAAATTTAATCTTAAAGCCAGGGATATCGGGTATAACTTCCGCAGACTCGTCAACAATCGTCTGCATTTCAAATTCAATAAAGTTGTTGTAAGAATCTAAGTGTTGTCGCACAAGACCTTTCTCATCAAACAGACTTTTTAAAATAATCCATTTATCTTCATTTGATAATTTTTCAGAACTCAATTTTTAAATAACCTATAATTTTCAATTAGTTTCTAGTAATACATCATTTCTAAAATATTTTTTGGAATTGAAATATAGAATTAGAAAATGTCATTATGATTGGTTGGTTTATCTTCATTTGATAATTTTTCAGAACTCAAAATACAATAAACCCTAATAAATTTTATTTTTTATATAAAAATGACATTAAGCTTTTTCCTTTTTTACAAAACGATAATAATCTACTGATTTGACAGTAGTATCGGAATCTCTAATAATTTTTATGATATCACCCTCTTTTGCTCCAATAGCAATCGCTACTGGATCCTTTTCAAATATCTGGGGTAAATCATTCAAATTAATCCGAAATTTTTCCAGAAGATTTAGTGATTCTTCTTTTGTCAAAAGAACGTGTTTAGGGACAAACCTATGGAGCAAAACATCAATACGTTTCTTTTTAGTCAAGAAAAATCCTCTCTTTTTACGAATTATAAATAATCAAATGATAACAATCTAAAAAATTTTACCATTTTTTCCTTATTTTTCTTATAACTAATGGGAATTTTATCAAGTTAAGATTAATGAAAACATTTAAATACCCAATATCCGCTTCTCTTGCATAAAATCTCAACTCTCTCATTTGGAAAGGTTTCTGCTAAATATTTTGAGATATACGGAGCTCCCATTTTTTTCCTAATTACAAATTGAAAAGATCCATTTTTTTTTAGATAATTTTGAATTCTATAAAATAAATCTAGGAAATTTTTTCTTCCTTGGCGTAAGGGAGGATTCATATAAATTCCGTCAAATTTTAAATTTCTACTTTTAATTGGCTTAAAATAATTCCCAGATAAAGCTATGACGTCTTTAGTTTGGTCTGGTAGATTTAACTTAATATTTTGTTTAGCACACCAAATTGCACGTTTATTAATATCTATCAAATGCACAGAGCTTTGAGGTGATTCATAACCTAAAACGATTCCTATTGGTCCATAACCACACCCTAAATCTAGTAAAACGCTAGCTTCTTTTGGTATATGCATATTTTCTATGAAGACTTTAGTACCTAGGTCTATCTTATTAAATGAAAATACACCTGTAATTGTTTTAAAAATATAAAGGTGTCTTCTTAAACTTTCAGCGATTGTATGTATTTTTACATCAACATCTGGAAATTTACTGTAATAATGACTTTTCTTATCTTCCATATTATCCATATAATTTAAAAAATCTAAGTTCTTTATTTTTTCTCATTCCAACGTGGATAAGTTCCTCTTTCCATAAAAATTTTATTTGTTTTTGTAAGTATTCCTGATTTGGCTTTATACATTTGTAAGGCATCCTTTAAAGCTGTACCAAATCCAATTAATTCTTTTTTTAAAGTCATGTATGCAACTTCCATATTTGTTTTTATCCTAGCATCAAGATAACAAATTCCCGCAGAAGCTAGATCTGCTCCATGACATAAAGCATCTACAGCTGTATCTCTTACATAGATCTTAGGAAGGTGAGAAACCATCTTTTCCATAGGATATATGATTTTTTTCAAATAATAATCATTTCCATCTAATTGATATATTGTAAAAGCATCCTTTAAATTCTGTAGTGATGTTAGATTATCACTTTCGTTGAAATTGCCTACTCTTGTTCTTCTAAGTTCTAGCATGTGAGCCCCAGAACATAGAGCTTCTCCTACATCAAAACAAAATTTTCTGACATATGTTCCTGCTTCACATCCAATTAGAAAGAGAACATGATTATTATCAACTTCAACAACATCATTGTAATATATCTCTCTTATTCTTAATTTTCTTACTACTGATGATTTTAATGGAGGTTTTTGATAAATCTTTCCAGTAAATAATTTAAATATTTTTTCTATTCTTTTTCGTTTTTCAGGATTATGTAAATACATTACTCCTGTATATTCTTTCCCAGCGCTCAGTAATGCCGATAATACACGAGTGGCTTTTCCTAGAGCACAAGGTAAAACCCCAGTAACTTTTGGATCTAGGGTTCCTCCATGTCCTGCATTTGAAATACCCAAAATTTTACGAACCCATGAAACCACTTCATGGCTAGTTGGACCGCTTGGTTTGTCAAGATTTATGACTCCATATTGTAAAAGGGATTCAATACCTCTTTTTTTGGGGTCACATCCATAATTTGGATTAGATAATTCTTGAGATTTCACTAATAATTGTTCTGGTTCATCAGAAGGCAATTTAAACTCTAAATTTTCCATATGATCATATCGGGAAGAGAATTGTTAATATATTATAAATTTAAAGATTTCATAAATTTTACTTAAAAGATTATTTTTACTATTTAAAGTCATGAATGTGAGAGTGAGAAATGCGGGCTATAGGGGAATTTCATAGTGTCCAGAATTCTGACACCATATTGAACCCCCGACCGTCAGGTTAAAAGCCTGCTGCGCTACCTGCCTGCGCCAATAGCCCATAAAGAATTGGTTTTAAGTTTAAGCGTGAATTGTATAAAAATAAATCTATTATAATATAAAAATTTTATTTAAATCGGTTTCTTTCTCCCAATATTGAATTAAATCATTAAAAACTAGTAAGAGTTAAGCATTTTTACCGAAGTGCTCATATCCATAGCCCTTTATTTCTTTTTTTTCCCCCTCTTTTAAAATAATAATATTTTTTTCAGAAATCACCTTTCCAATTTTAAAAATCTGCGCACTCTTTGATTGAATTTCTTTTTGTGCTTTTAACAAATCTCTAGGATCAATAGTGAAGAGATGGATAAATTCTTCTCCTCCATTAAATACTAATTCTTCTAAAGAAACATTAAACTCCTCGCAGAATTCAAAGGCTTCGGAGGCAATTAAGTCCTTATTAAACGTAATTTCAAATCCTAGATTTGGATTTGAAAGCATTAGATCTTGCAAAGATTTATATAGCCCATCAGACGAATCTATACTAGCAGTTGCTAAGTTATTCTCTGATAAGATCAAGGCTTCCCTTCCAGAAATAGAAGGTTCTAAAACACTTGTTATTGATTTTTGATATTTAGGAAAATGTTTAGGATCTCGATTCTTTTTTAAGAGAATGTCAAATCCTACACCAGTTAATCCAAATTTATTATTGACAACAAGAACATCACCTACTTTTGCTCCTTTTCGATAAATTATGGTCGAAGGATTTTTAAAGCCAAATACCGTTGGATTTATTATTAGTTCGTGAGTTTCATTAATATCTCCCCCGATATAATCCATATTGAATAGAGCACTGCAATCTATAATTCCCTTTACTATATCTATAAATTCATGCTTTCTAAGATCTTTTGGTAATCCAAATGATATTATCATTCCTTTAGGTATAACACCTTTAACTAATAAATCACTCACATTCATGATAACAGCTTTCCTACCGATCTGATGAGAATTCATTAAACGAGGTACATCAGTCGTAGATACTAGCATATCAGAATTCAAAACAATATTTCTACTCAATGTATCTTCTTGAATCCCAAAAAAAACCGAGTCATCTCTTAATAGTTTTTTTCCAGTTTTTTTTAAAACCAACTCTTCTATGAGTTTTATAAGCTCTTTTTCACCTAGATTTCCTATCTGAGTATTATTTTTCATCAGATAAACTTTAAAATTTTTTTATAATTACAATTCATGAATAAATTGTTATTTTTAAATTTCTTTGCCTCTGTGGCTTAGGTGGTAGAGCGATTGATTCGTAATCAATTGACCGAGTAAATAATTCGATTAGATGATTCGGCCGGGGGTTCAAATCCCCTCAGAGGCTCTAATTAAACTTCTTCAGTAAATATAAAGCGTTTTAGTATTTGCAAAGCGAGCATTTTGAAAGCATCATTTATGTTTTCACCAGTTTTAGCTGATGTTTCAATATATGAAAGAGACAATTTTAGTGCAAGTTCTTCTCCTTGCGCAGTAGATATAACGCGTTCATCTTCTAAATCTATCTTATTTCCCACTAGGATTAGACTTATCTTAGGTGAAACACTTTTGATTTCTTTAAACCAATTTTCTAAACTATCCAGTGTTTCTTTACGAGTTACATCATAAACTAAAATACCCGCTTCCGCATTTGAAACATAAGTTTGTCTCACACGTTTAAATTGTGCTTGTCCTGCTAAATCCCAAATAACAAAGCGAACTTTAGATTCTAATCCCTGAAATTCACATTCTTTTTTCATAATAGATGTTCCAATGGTAGATTTATAATCTGTTTGAAATGAATCTTCTACAAAACGGTGAACCATACTTGTTTTTCCTACACCACCTTCACCACCAAGAATTAACTTAAAAGCATATTCCCCTGATTGAATCTTTATTTTCTGCAGTTTATCTACTTTTCTTTCGATGTCATGAGATTGACTATCAGTGATTAATTTTGGAATTACAGGGCTTACTGATCGTCCATCAAATATCCTGGCAATTTTCTCAGCAGCTAAGTAAGCATAGGGAAAAACAGGATCTACCATAGCAACTGAGGTTAATACGGTTACAAAAATAGCTTCAGGACCAGCTTCACAAAAAATAAACCGTTGATCTTCAGTATCGAATGTTCCAGTTCCAAAAGAGCCAGAACTAAATTCTTCTGTGATTCTGGTCAAAACAGGTTCTACTAATGCACTAACTCCACCAATTACATCTTCTTCTACCTCGGTATCTGAGGATCCTTTTAATGCAGACATTACTAAACCTTCTCTATTTACGATAAGAGCAGCAATTAAATTTTCTCCTACTTCCTGCTGATACCATTGAAGTAATGCTTCAAGTTTTTTTCGATCGACTGACATCTATTTACAACTTTAAGACTTTATTTGCAAATAACTGAAATATATTATTTTATATAATATGTTTGTTATAAAAATTTATAGAAAACGAAAACATCCAAAAGAATTAGAACTAAAAGTTCAGAATTAGTAAGATAAAATAGGAACTAAAATTTAACTTAAACTTTTTTATTAAAGAAATAAAATTTTAAAAATTAGATTCATTATCATATTTCAATATCACTAAATTATTAGTGAAATGATAGTTTCATAATGCAGGAGTTGCCAAAATACGACGTATTTCTACGTTTATGGCTAAGCCTGGTCTACGGCGCTAGAATATTGCGTGATTCTCCGCTTATGGCGTTACTGAGGTTCTAGTGACATAGGTCTTCGAAAGATTTATGTCTTCGACCTAAATTCGTGGGTTCGAATCCCACCTCCTGCACATTAATTTCTAAATAATAAAGTTAAACTTCAAGGACATTTAAAAGAATAAAATTGATATTTGTCTCTATTGAATATTTAATCAGTTAAATCTTTATTCTAATCTTAATTTTAAAGACATCTTTTAATTATCTAAATATTATGAATTATTTAATTTCTATAAAATGAGAATTTAAATTAATTACTATTCACATTAATAATTAGATTAATTAATTACAAATAAGTGATTTCAATTTTAAATTTACAATTATATAAAGAACCATCAACGATTGAACACGTAAATTCTTTAGCTTTTAACCGTACTGCTTCATCCACAGGAGAAACTGAAG
The DNA here is from genome assembly GCA_016839915.1 of Promethearchaeota archaeon. Classification (GTDB taxonomy): domain Archaea; phylum Asgardarchaeota; class Lokiarchaeia; order Sigyniarchaeales; family SOKP01; genus Loki-b32. Next base: position 16,276 of record JAEOTH010000078.1, on the reverse strand, counting down.
CACTAAATTATATTGGTAACGTATTAAATGAAAATAATATTAAATCTGAAGTTGAACATTTTAATTGGACAGGTCCAATGAGGATACTTATGAGGACGAGCTATGTTCTTGTATTAATTTATCTATTACTTTTTCGTATGTTTTTAATAATTATCGCTTATTTCATCTTGAAAAATATGTTTGAAAGATCTCGTAAAATATCATTTGTAAACAAAGAAGAATCTAAAAACATCTTCACTTTAATTTCAGCTCGAGAAATGGTAGAAAAACGACCGTTAGTTATAATATCAGCCCATTATGATTCTATTTCTGCTAATATGCCTTATAAATTTCAAGTTTTAATTTTTTTCATTTATAGATTGATAGTATTTTTTTATGCTGTTGTTGCCGTGGTATTTTCAGTAATATTTCTATTAGATTATTTTAATATAATATCCCTCTCAAATTTTTTCATAATTTTAATAACTTTTACTTCAATTGGTGGAGTATTTCTTTCTATCCCTATTGTGTATTTAGTGTTTATTGATCGGCCATCAACAGGATCTATTGATAACGCAAGTGGAGTTGCAATATTACTTGAATTAGCTAAGATTTTCAATAAAAATCCCCTTGAAAAAACTGATGTTCTGATTTTATGGCCTGGCGCTGAAGAATGGGGTTTAAAAGGATCAAGAAAATTCTGTAAAATGCATTTTAAAAATCTCAACGAGAAATACGATCTTGACAAATCATTTAATATTAATATTGATATGGTTGGTACGTATATTGGCCTTTCGAATAAATCAGGATTTATTATTAAAAAGAAGTTAAATCGAAATCTAAATGATGTTTTTGAAGAGAGTGCTAAGCAATTGAATGTCCCATTAGAAATATTTAATAAAGTTATTAGACCTAAAAGTGATTATAAAAGCTTTATGAAATATGCGAAGAAAGTGAAAAGTAAATTTCAAATATGTTACTTCCATTCAAGTAGGGATTCCAAATATATTCATTCAACAAGTGACACACCTGAAAATTGCTCATTAGAAAATCTAAATGGTTGCTTAAATATTTGTCATCATGCTTTAAGAACTATTGATTTAAAGGTATAATATTTTAAAAGAAATCCGATAGCTTATGTTGTTTAAGTTTTGGATTATTCGTCAAACTTTCCACATATTCCTCTATTAATTCCATTCTTTGCCTTGTATAGTTATCTAAGTTAAAATCTCTACAAATTTTTATAGCACGAGGTATATATTTTTCAATACCACCACGATTTACTGTCAAAATAATCCTATTCCCGCATTTAGGACATTTTCCACTATTTAACAAGGGGGGACGTCTGAATTTTTCATTACACTTGACACAACGAAAACCCTGAACCGCAAATTTTCTTAAATTACCTAATATATCTGGATTGAAATGGGTTGTTAAAATTTTTTCAGCTACTTTCTTTGCCCTAACAGGTTTAATGAGTCTTGCCAAGTGAAGTTGAGCTTCAATCTTATCATCCATACTTTCGTATAGTTTATAAGCAGTAATCGTTGGCCCTTCATTAATGTCAGTTGTGGGGATATTATATCTGAGATGTTCATATTGTTCAGAAGTTCCTAAACGACCTTTTACTAAATTCATTATTGTCTCAATTTCAGATGGTGCAGAGTATCGTTCTGTTGCTTTATAAAATTCCAACGGATATCTCTCTAATGTATCTATATTATGAGATTCAACATCAATCTCGTTGGGATCAATTTTTGTACCAATTACTAAAGTTGCATCCATTCTACCACCTATTTTACTTGGAAGATAGTGCCTTGAAAAATTTAATAAAGGATCTAAAAGCAGCATAACTCCATCTTCATCACCATCACAATTCCTCCTCTTTGCAGCATGCCAGAAAGGATGGGCATATATCGCTCTCGCAGGAGTAAATCCAATAATTCTACCTATAATTCCAGCACTAGTATGAGGAGCAAGTCCAACAGCTAGATGTCCTACCAAGTCTTCTCTAACTGATACATTATAAAAACGCTCCATCCTATAAAATAACTCCAATTCATCATCCAAAAAATTAGCAATTTTAATAAAATATTTAGCACAATCGTCAGGAAGGATAATATCTTGAACTTTCAATTCTAAAATTTGATTTTCATTTTTGAGAGAATCTCCATGAATATCAATTTGGTAACCCATTTCTCTTAATATTTTCATTGGCGTGTCAACTTCTTTTGGTTTAAAATGAGTTAATGGTATATCTGTAGCATCATATCTTATCTCTGCAGTTTTATATACTAAGACATCATTTTTTGCTCTTAATATTCCTTTTTCTATAGGTTCTGCAACTTTATATTCATTAGTTAAACCAATAATACCTTTCAATTTTGGTGGTAATGGTATTTTAAGGGATTTTAAAACTGAAGTTACATGCTGCTTGATATTAAATTTTACTTCACTTGAAGTTTTTAATTGATCATTACATTTTATACATTTTTTTTCGAATGTAGGATAAAGTAATTTACATCGAGGACATATATTCTGTAATTCAGTGTGACCCCCACAATTATGACACTTATTAAAGATGCTTGATTTTCCGCATTTCACACACTTTTTTCTGCACAAATCAATTTTAATCTTACCAGTTTCAACAGAATTATTTTTGTCTCCAAAATCGAAAGATTTTCTTTTTTTAGTATCACTTTCATTGCCATTTGTTCTTCTTGTACTGAATCCCATTGCTTTTTCAAGTAATCTTGAGCTACCTACAATATCACTTAAAGGAAATAGTGTATGTACTCCTTTCATGCTTTTTCTTTCTGCTTTTTCTGGTCTACCCATTCGAGAACCCATGAAGTAAGGGGCTTTATTTTTTAACTGAATAGCGGAAATTTTATAAAAATATGTAAATACATCATCATCACTAACGATTTCTTTTTGTACTTTATTTTCTAAATTAAATATTGTTTTAAATATAGAACTCTTTTTTAGACTAAATAGGATTTTATTGTCCTGTACTCTATGAGGTACAAATGCTTTTTCTAAAATCTTCTTAATTTTTTTCTCGAGATTTAGGATGATTCTTTGTTCAGTTTCAGAAAAATTCTTTATAAGAGTATTTCGTAAAAAGTCTAATTCCTCTAAATTAAGGTTACCCCAGAAATCTAAATAAAATGGATGTAAAGGAATATTATATTCTTTTGAGATTTGAATGGCTTCTTCCGCAGTAGGAATATTATTAAAAGGATTTTTAATAAAAGACTGTAGTTTCTCATCAACATTTTCCACGTTTTTAATTGAATTTTCAAGTTCTAAAGCCCACCATTCCTCTACGTAACCAGAAGGTATTAGTATATGATTATTTTCTGTAAATTCACCATAACCAAAGAGTAAATCCCCCAAAAATAATACTTTTTTAATTTCAGGAAATAACTGTTTCGCTTTTTTAACAGTTGTAACTTTGGTGACATCACCGTTCTTCAGTTTTACAATAGGTGGTTCAATACTATCTACTGGACAGATACTTGTGCTTTTTCCCGGGCGTTCAATTCTTAATTGGGTTCCAATCGCCACAAATTCATCCAAAATAATCATTGTTGCTGGATGCATTCCTCCTGCAGCTAAACCTGTATTTCTAGATCGCCCATATCTTATTCTATGGCCTCCAATCTCAGAAGGATCACTGAAAACTGGTCGTCCGGCAATAATATCTGCAACATATTTTGAGTTTGGAGGAATTTTAACTTCTTCTTTTAACTCTTTTCTTTCCACTTTCCCTTTCCTTTCTTGATTTTGAACTATTTTTTTTAAATCACCAAGCCAATCCCACCCCTCTAAATGCATAGCATTCGCAATCTTAAGTAACTTTGGAGCTTTCAGAAGGATACCATCATTTAAGACTAAACAAGCTCCCCCTCTTATACGATTTGTTTCAATTCGAGGTAAATCCCTAAAAGCAGAGACTTCTTCCTCTTCAGTTGGATCTCCATTGATTTCCACAGGTAAACGGCTCACAGCATATCTTATTTCTTTATTAGATGAGGGGTATTGCAAATTCATAATTCTATCGTATAATTTGACTTCTTCTACATATCTGCCAATTTCAGCTTCAGTTGCTTCATATTTAGGAAGATTCGATTTTTTTCTTACATAATCTGCTATTAGTACACATAAAGCTGCTGTAGTTCCTCCAGCTGCTCTAATTGGACCTGCAAAATATAAAGATAAATATTTTCTACCCAAAGAGTCTTTTCGAATTAATATTTTTGAGATGCCTTCAAGTGGGGCACTTACAACGCCCATGGTTTTGATAGCTAATCCTACTCTTATTGCTCTGTTAACTCGATCTTCTAAGGATTCAATTTTTCCAATCTTATTATCTAGTATATCTCCCACTACTTTGAAGACAAGTTCATCTTCAGTTAGTCCTTTTAATTTTAATTCTCTTATAACTTCAGCGACACCTATTGGGCCTACAAGTTTCTCTACTTTACCAGCTAAGTCTTTTGCTTGAGGAGACTCTACTTCTAATTCAGGATCAAATCCCTTTTGACGTGCTTGCTCTGCAATTGAATAACAATCATCAACTTGTTTTTGTATTGAATTAAAATATGATTCCATTGTTTTACTCATGTCAGGCATAACATTCCCTATTTTTAAAGTTGAGAAGAACAAATATATTAAAACTAAGAGTTAATATACTAATTTTTCCGAATTTAATTAAATTCATTTATTAATCAGCTATTTCTTTTTTAAATTTAGAGAGAATGCTAATTTTCTACAGACTCTACTTATAAAAAGAAAATTGTTTTTTCTTTAATAATAAATGATTTAATTTCAGACTTCAATTATTGAAATAATTCTATAATTCATAGTATACCATTGAAAGAAGATAATTTAATAGAAAGAGAAGCCGTTCTCAAAGAATTGATTAATTCTGGTATTAATATCACACCATCAACTTTGGAACTACTTCTTAATTTTGATGAGCCTTTAGATAAAGTTAAATTAATAATTAAGAATGTAAGCTTCCTTCCGAATTTTAATAGCCATCTAACAGAAGAGATTTTACAACAAATTTCAAAAGAAGAAATACACAAATCACTAAAAAACGTATTGTTAAAAAAAACAGAATCGAAATCTATTCAAAGGAAAGGATTAGAAGAAAATGCTAAGAATATATTAAGTACAGTAAAACCAGAACACACAAAAATCGAGAATACAGTTCAAATAAAAGATCAATTCGAATCTAATAAAAATGACATAATTCACTATGATTATCCCAAACAATCAGTAAAGATAAAAAATAAACTTAAGGGATCTCCTTTTGAACGCTCAAAATCATCTTTAAGATTTAGACCGATCGCTAAGGATTTTCAGTTTTCCTTTGAGATTTTAAAAGATCCTACTGGCAAACTTTATACAAGTGGAGAATATGAAGATTTTTATAATTTAACGGTAGATAAATTCAATAAGCTTCGAAATTTAATGAGAAAAAGACCAGAAGTTCTTTCCGCAAATAATATTAATAATATTTTGAGATTAACCAATAAAGTAGAAGTCTCAGTAATAGGATTAGTTAATGAAATTCGAATGACTAAAAAAGGAAATTATTTCTTAACATTAGAAGATCTTACTAATAATATTAATGTAATAATCCGTAAAGATTCAGAAAATCAAGAAAATGTAAAATTAGCAGATCGGATCATTAATGATCAAATGGTTTATGTTGAAGGAACATATAATCCAGGACAACAAGGCAAAAATGGGATAATATATTGTAATTACATATCTAAGATAGACATACCGAGAGATTATGAACCCAATTATTCATCTGATCCATTATCTATTGTTTTAATTTCTGATACCCACATTGGAAGCAAAGAGTTTGAGGAAAAATTATGGAATCGGTTTATAGGTTTCCTAAAAGGGAAAATAGGAAATAAGCCTCAGAGAGATCGAGCCGGAAGAATTAAATATATTATAATCAATGGTGATTTAGTCGATGGTATTGGGATTTATCCAACCCAAAAGAGCGACCTTCTTATAACAGATATATACGATCAATATGAAAAAGCAACAGAATTGCTTTCTGGAGTCCCCGATTATATCAAAATATTTTATAGCTCTGGAAATCACGAACCTGTGAGAAAGGCTATTCCGAGACCTGCAGTCCCAAAGAAATATTCCAAAGAACTAATAGATATTGGTGTATTATGTGTAGGGAATCCCGCACTTCTTCAAACCCATAATGTTAATACGTTAGTTTTTCATGGTGACAGCATGCTTGATTTAAATATGTTGATACCTGGCTTAGATAACAATAATCCAGTAAACACAATGATTGAATTATTAAAATGTAGACATTTAGCACCTATATATGGAAAGAAAACACAAATTGCTCCTACAAATAAAGATTGGCTTGTGATAGATAAAATTCCAGACATTTTTCATACAGGTCACATTCATATTAACGGAATGGACTATTATAATAATGTAGCGTTGGTTAATTCTGGATGTTTTCAATCCCAAACAGATTTTATGAATTCTTTAGGTATACACCCTACTCCAGGTATCTTATCTATTATTGATTTGGACTCAATTAGACTTACACAATTAGACTTAAAAAATAATATATAAATCATGTTCGCAATTCCCCGTAATGACATTCCGAAAATGTTATTATATATTTGGAAAGTTATTGATCTCCCTAATATTTTAATGAATGATTTGGAATATAGAATTTCATTTGAATTATCACTTTTTCCCCCTAATAAAGCCAAAATTTTTATTGATTATTGCATTGAAAACGGATTCCTTATCAAAGATAAGAGTAGTTTTCTTAAATTATCAGAAGAATTAAATCAACAAATAATCAATTGGCAAAAAAAAAGAACACTTACTATTCTCGGAAAAATGAGGGCTAGTAAAAAAGTAACAAATTTATCAAATGAATCAAGTAATTTCAGCGTTTTATTGAATGCTTTTGTAGACAAGGGAACATTAAATAGGTCAGTATCCGTTTCTGATGCTGCATTCGAAATCTTGAAATATGACCGTATAGATGGAACCATTAAATCAAAAGTAAAAGGTTCTAAAGAAGAATTTTATGTAATAGAAGTAGATATTAATAATAAGATATTACGACATAACTGCTCGGACTTCGAGGAACGGAGAGCTATAAATAAGAAATTTTGTAAGCATATAACAAAGTTATTTTTAATATTAAAGGAGAAAGATGAAAGTATTGCTGAGTTTTTTCTCAATCAGTTAGCTGAAAATATTGATAACTGGGATTTTACTTCTTAAATCAACTTTTTAAATATATGATTTTTTAATTTCACCTTATCAGTTTGTAAAAAAACTGGTTTGTGATTCATTATATTTCTAATCTTGTCAATTTCTAATAATACTTTTTCAACTAATTCTCTACCTATATCAAGTTTAATTATTTTAGTTCTTCCATAATGTCCCATAGATTTGACTTCAGCTGATATTATTCCAGCTAATGATAATTCATTTATATAATCACTTACTCTTCTTTTAGTCAATTGTCTAATTCCTGGGATTAATCCCCTTATTTCTGAATGTACATCATAAACATCACCAGAGATAATTATATGGTCAGAGCTAAATTTTGATATAAGATAAATTGAAGTCAGAACTAATTGTGCTTGAAGGGGCATTCCCTTAATAAATTCCACTATATGATCATTTTCCAAATCTTTTTGAGCATTTTTAATATGTTGCGTGGTAACATTTTTATTTTGAGTCCTTTCTGCGAATTCTCCAGCTTTCCGTAATAACTGAAGTGCTTTACGAGCATCACCATGTTCTTTTGCTGCTAGAGCTGCACATAGCGGTATTACATCTTCCTTCAATACCTCATCCTGAAACACTATCTTTGCTCTTTCTGTTAAGATATCCCTAAGCTCACTTGCGTCATAAGATGGAAAAACTATGTGGTCTTCACCTAAGCTTGATAAAACTCTAGGATCTAAATTTTCCCTGAATTTTAACTTGTTTGAAATACCTATTAAACTTGTTTTAGAAATATCTAAGTTCTCATTTAATCTTGTTAAATCATAAAGAATTTCATTTCCACCTTTTTTATTAACCAAAATATCTATCTCATCTAAAACTAAAAAACATACTGAATTTCCAACTCTATTATCCAACAATCCAAGCAATTTCCTGAATATGACATCCTTTGGGAGCCCTGTCGGTGGGATCTTTTCTTTTCGTGAAATTGTGTTATAAATATAAGCTAAAATACGGTATGGAGTCGATAAAACATTACAATTAATATAAATCCACCATGGATTGAATTCTGAGTTCTGTTGAGCTAGCTTCTGACTCACATATCTTATGGTAGCAGTTTTTCCTGTTCCTGTCATCCCATAGCATAAAAAACTTGGGGGGACATCACCTAATAAAGCACACGCAGTTTTTTCTGCTATTTCTTTAATTTGTATATCACGGTGAGGTAATTCTTTAGGAATATATGACGCTTCTAAAGCATTACGATTATTAAAAATCCTTGAACCTTTGAGATAATTTTTGTAATACTTATCAATATTAAACTGATAATCATTTTCATGATTTTTCAACAACTATAACACCAATACCTCATTTTTAGATAGTTTTTAATGCACTCGAAATTATTAACACAAATAGTATTTCAACTGTATATTTAAATTTAATTATTAATCTTTAATTTAATTGAAAAATGTTAAAGCTTTAATAGCTAATTTTGATGAATCTTTTTAATTATTTATAATATTAATGTCGGTACTTTAAAAGAATATTATTTATGAAGCAATATTTATTAAGTTCTTATTAACAATTTTTTCAATTAAAAAAATTTAATTTAATTAAACATTTTTTTATACAAAAAGTAGTCTTAATATTTGAATAAATGCCGTCTGAAAAGACCCTAACTGATGCAGAAAAAAACCATAAAAAGATTGCTATTATCCTTGCAATAACTTTTGCTTGTCTAATTTTGGCAAATTTTCTAATAATTGCGTTTATCTTTAATTGGGCTGACTGGGTCGCTTTATTAATATTTAGCCTTTTATTTATTGTCCCGGCCTACATTTCAAATGCGTCAATGGTTATCACTGGTGGAGGTAAACCTATTGATGGAGGGAAAAACTTTAGGGACGGTAGAAGAATTTTAGGAGATCATAAAACATGGAACGGATTAAAGGGGCCATTATATATCGGAATCCCAATTTCTTTTTGTATTTTCCTCCTTTTTAATATTCTATGGGTGCCAATAAATGAGCTTATTATTGATGCGGCAGCTCAGGGACAATATGATCTTTATAATAATATCCAAATTTTCAAATATTATTTCATTGGTGGAGAATTTCCAATCAATTTCCTTGTTTTACTAGTACGAATTATATTAGCTTCATACGGAGCTGTGATAGGTGATTTAATTGGTTCATTTTTGAAAAGAAGATTTGATATTAAAAGTGGAGCCCCTTTTTGGATTGTAGATCAATTGGATTTTGCTTTAGTAGCATTATTGTTCGTGTCAATCCCTGGATTTATAGCACCAAATCTATTCTTACTCCCTGATATTTTTATCATAGTTTTTCTTTTAATTCTTACACCCGCAGTGAGTATTATAGCCAACACAGTAGCCTACTTTATTGGTTTGAAAGATGTCCCTTGGTGATACGGGGTTAAGTTGATATTAATTCTTGTATTTACAATTTACTTTTAAGGGATTATATTTATTTTCAAAAACTACATATCTATCAAAAATTTCATTGACTGCTCTAATATATTCACCATTACGTCCTATTGCAATCCCTCTTTCTTCAAAAAAGAGAAAATAAATTGAAATTTCTCTCTTTCCAGATTTCTTATCAAATTCTATTTTTACATTTTCTATATTTAAATCAGGGAAAAAGCTAAATAACAAATTGATGAGAGTTTTTTCTATTCTAATAATAATAATCTTTCTACTGCCTATTTCTCTTCTCATAGAGTCTAAATATACTTTAGTGCTAAAGTAATTATGTTTCTTTACGAAAAAGAAGATAAATTGCCTGACAACAAGCAGAAATTCTGGATAAATTCCCTGTGTTTTTTCATAAAAATATTCACGTAATTTAAGCTCAAAATTTGAGTATTTCTTTTTGAATGATAATAATTGATAAAAAATCAAATCATCCGCAATTGTATAAAACATAATGTGTTATTTTCAATAATTAATTTAAACTACTAAGAAATCTATTTAATTACAAAAATGTTATATATATCAATTACTGCTAGATTGTGCAATTCTAATCAATTCTCAAAATTAAGATGAGGAAACCTGGTTTTAAATTTCTAGATCACACTGCTGATGTTTCAGTTGAAGCTCATGGTAGTAGCTTGGAAGAGGCTTTTGAGCAAACAGTCTATAGCTTAATGGAAACTATTACTCCTAGCTTTAGATCGTTATCGCCTTCAATTGAAAAGCTCATTAAAATCGAAGCAGAAGATAAAGAAGCCCTACTATTTGATTTTTTAACTGAATTCCTTTATCTATTTGATGTATCGGATTTAATTTTTAGTAAAATCGAGATTCAACCAATAAAAAAACACCAAGATAAGTATTATCTAGAAGCAATAGCATTTGGAGATAAATTTGATAAAACCAAACATGAATCAGGTACTGAAGTAAAGGCTATCACTTATTCTTATATGAAAATCGAAGAAAAAAAGAAAAATGTTAAGATAAATATCGTTTTTGATATCTAAATAAGAAATTATCCTTTTACTACTCCTATAGGAACTAACCTTACTACTTTTTCAACGATTCCGAGATCGTGACTAACCTGAACCACTTGATCTATATCTTTATATGCACCAGGAGCCTCCTCAGCAATCACTTTCATCGAAGCAGCCCTTATCATGATCCCCTGTTTGCTCAAATTGTCTTTAACTCGCTCTCCCCAATATTTCTTAGTAGCTTTTGATCTTGACATTACTCTTCCAGAACCATGAGCAGTAGAACCAAATGATAGATCCATTGCTTTTTTTTTGCCAACACAAAGATAAGATGCAGAACCCATCGTTCCTGGGATTAATGCTGGTTGCCCTATTGGTTTATATTCAGACGGTAGATCTGGATGCTCTGGCGGAAATGCTCTAGTCGCTCCTTTTCTGTGAACATTTAATTTCATTTTCTTACCATCAATCTCATGTTCTTCTATTTTTAAAATATTATGGCAAACTCCATAAATTAAATGTAAACCTAAAGCATCTATATCCTTTTTCAAATTATTCTGAAATGATTCTCTTATCCAATGGGTAATTAATTGTCGGTTAGTAAATCCAAAATTAGCTGCACATGCCATTTGTTTGAGATAATTCTGGGCTTCAGGAGTATTTGCTGGAACACAGGCTAATTCTCTATCAGGAACTCTTATATTATACTTTTTCATCGCTTGTTCTATATTACGTAAAGAATCTGTACATACCTGATGGCCAAGAGCTCTGCTCCCTGTGTGAATCATAATAGTGATTTGATTTTTCTCATGTATTCCTAAAGTTTTAGCAATCGTTTTATTATAAATTTCATCCACTTTTTGTATTTCTAGAAAATGATTTCCACTTCCTAAAGAACCAAGTTGCTTTATTGCTCGCTGTTTTGCCCTTTGTGAAACTAAACTAGCATCCGCATCTCTTAGCCATCCATTTTCTTCCAAATGCTTGAGGTCTTCTTCTAAAGCATAATCGTTATCTAGCGCCCAATTCACACCAGTGTTTAAAACGTTATCTAAATCTGAATAGCTAATATTTAGTTTACCTTTTGATCCTAAACCAGAAGGAATATTTTCAAAGATTGAGTCCAATAGATTTGGAAGCACACTCTTAATATCTTTTAGAAATAAATTTGATCTTAATAATCGTACTCCACAATTAATGTCATATCCAACACCACCGGGAGAAATCATCCCATCCTTGGCATCTGTCCCTGCAACACCCCCGATACAAAAACCATACCCTTGATGAGCATCAGAAAGAGCAATAGCATGTTTCTGTATGCCAGGCAAGCAAGCAACGTTACATATCTGATCCAAAGTCCGATCTAACCGTATCTTTTCTAAAATATAATTATTAGCATAAATTTTTACTGGAACCCTCATCTGAAATTTCTCAATATTGCCTTTAATTCTTGTCATTAATGTTTTTGGAGGAATTTCATAGATATTTTCATCAATTTTATTAACATTCATACTAACTTTGTAAAGAAATCAGTTTTCAAAAATATTTTCATTTAATTATAAAATATCAAAAAAATAAAGAATTCAATAAAACAATTAAAAATATTACAGGTCTTAAAATATATAACAACTTTATTTTATTTCTATAAATGAAAGTAAACCCAAATCATCTAAACTTCCGATAATTCGTTGAATTTCAGATTCTGGTCTGCCAGATTCTTCAGCAATTTCAGAAATTGTGTGAAATCCATCTGCTAAATGAGCAATCTTAAACTCTTTTTTATCTAAAAATCCTTGTGTAATAATTTGCTTCGGTAATCGTTTGCTGACCCACCCTGGCTTCACATCTTTGACTTCACGCAGATCTTCTTTCGATAAAACTAATCCCTTCTTCGCAATCTGTTTTTGTGTCTTCTGAAAATCTTTCTTAAAAATCTTCAAAATTGGAAGTTTTAGCTCAATCTCGGCAAGTCTTCCACTTCGTAAAATTTCATCAATGACTTGGTCAAAATCTCTGAAGATACGTACGTCCCCTGACCAGGATTCAAGTTGGTTACCAAACTTGGCAACAAATTTATCAATAATGTCGGTTAAAGCTTTATGTGTTATCTTAGCATCATCATTCTTATCAGCTGCAGCAGTTATTAACACACCTTCCTTAAAGACTAAAAGCAAGTAAAAGACTTGCATGTTTTTATTAATAGATAGAAGCTATCTAAAACCTATAACTTTGAGCTCCCCACTTCCCTTGGAAAACTCAACACTAAAGTCTTTAAGGGCTGTTAGAAAACCACTAACTAAGTCTTGATTAAATTCTATAGTCCCATATTTTCGATGGATCAAACAGATTCCGGTATGTTGATGGATTAAATAGACGTTATGTAGCGTTTTCCTTACCTCCTTACTGTTTTCATCAATTTGGTCAATTAACTCACAATAATATTCTTTAACAAGTCATTTTTACAAATTAAAATTTAAGTTTAAGTTTGTAAAAACAAACTTATTTTTAAGAATAATAAGAATTTTATTATTTATAATTTCTGTTAAAGGACTAGTTATTATATTCTTATTGCAATATTTTACTTCTCTTTTTTTATATTCGTTATCAATTCTTTTATAGCTTTTTCCTCTCCCAATATACTAAAATCTTTATAAATGTCAGACATCGATGGAATTCTATCAACATTCTGTGATTTTACAATGGTATGAGTAAACTCTGAAAGCTTTCTCATATATTTTTCTACAATGGGTTTAGTATCTAAATTATTCCATAAATACAACAAACGTTCGTATTTCAATATCTTAATTCCTCCTTCATTGTAATTTCCATTAAGATCTTGGTTTTCTAGTTTAGATTTTAGATTTTTAAGGATAGAAATATGATTATTTCTGGGCGTTACGATTATTTCATTACATAAAGCTTTCTTGACTATGTTTGGAAATTTCTTAAATTTATTTTCATGAGGATCAATTAGGATGTTAGAATTATAGGAATGCCATTTATTATAACCGGTTTCACCATACTTCTCTTTTATTTCTTTTTCATTAAATAAATTCTTTATGAATTTAGACATAGATTCTCTTGGAGGTACAACCTTTAAATTTTGTGAGTTGAGATAATCAACTGCAGCTTTATAACCCCCATGTTCAATGAACAGTTTTTTGAGATTCATTGCATAATCCATTGAATAAAAAGCCCTTTTATATCTAAAAGCCTCATTAATGACTTCCTTAATATTCTTTGTATGAGGGTATAACTGCATTAATTCTTGCCCGATTTTTTCATATTTTATATCCCATTTCATCGGTTTTACAGTCTCGATAAACTTTTTTACATGTTCTTTAGAGTTTATTGATACTGAATATTCTGTACTTTCAGTTCCAGTCCTAGGATCTATATTTTTGTATGGGCCATGTACAGCACTACTCTTGATTCCTAGTGAATCACACATTTCCTTAAAATCCTTAACTAAGGGTTTTGATGCGTTTGGAAATGTTAATCTTATTGATTTATCTCCTTTTTCTACACTTACACACCCATCTGTATCGAATAAGCCCTTTAAACTTGACTTTTTAAAATTTTCTTTGATCCAGTTAGGAACACTCACAGCATTTTCTGTTTTATTTCCTGGTTTTAATCCGATCTTTATAAGCGATTCTACTACTGCTGCCTTATTTAATTGAATATTAACACCCTTTTCATTTCCAGCAGCCCCTTTAAAATCTTTTATGGGTTTTACTTGAGGATCTTGGTTATATATTGCCTTAACCATTCCTTTTACATATTCCACATATTTAGCTTCATCTACGTTATTTAATGATATGTCAAGTCTATAATTTCCTTTTGAACTTGTAATGTTTCCATCACCAAGAATGATGCTCGCAAATTCAGCAATTTTCTCATTCTTCTCAAGAATAATTTTTGACTCTTGCCCTATTTTGATAGTATGGGGAATTTCCTTTTTTGTTAATTCTTCTAATTTATCAAAAGCTTGATGACTAAATCCCAAATTTCCTTTAAGAGTTTTATAAATGTTTGAACCAATACCTAATTCCTCTCCTATCCTTAAATTCGATGAAATATGTGAATTTTTTTTAATAATTTCATTATATACCTTCTTCAAATCTTCAGATTTAACAGATATCCGTTCTTTAGGTAAATGAAATTTATTCTCTTGATTTGAGGTTATATTAGGTATTGTTTCAGTCATTTTTTTAGTTTCTTTCTCATTCTGTAGGGCGGTTTCATGTGTATTGTCAGGTCTTAGGATTTTGTTCGTGGGTCTATAATTTGGCGACAGATTTAGGCGCTCAATCTTATTTTTCGGCTTATAGTTAAGCGGTAATGCTGGTCGCGTGATTTCATTTCTCGGCTTGTAATTCGGTGGAAGTTCATGCGGATATCCCCATTCTTCTAGATCTACTCTAATTTCCATAACTTCTGTGGATTCACCTGATTTTTCAGGTTCATCCTCAGGTGTGACTATTTCCCATTCATTTTCTGCTTCTTGGTTTGATTTGTTTTTAGAATCTTGTTCAGCTTCCCGTTTTTTTTCTTCTGGTACAACAACAGTTACAGTATCCGTCCTACTTGGATTTGTGATTTCTTCAGAATCCTCATTTGGTATTTCTTCATGTGGATTAAAAGACTCTTCATCAGAATCCTCATCTGTTATTTCCTCATCTGGTATTTCCTCATGTGGATTAAACGAATCTTCATCCAAATCCTCATCTGGTATTTCCTCATGTGGATTAAATGAATCTTCTTCAGAATCCTCATTCGGTATTTCTTCATGTGGATTAAATGAATCTTCTTCTGAATCCTCATCTGGTATTTCCTCATGTGGATTAAACGAATCTTCTTCAGAATCCCATTTAGGTATCTCTTTTGGATCAAACGGCTCTTCATCTAATTCCTCATCCGGAAATTCCTCACGTTGCTCATGAAATTCTTCGCATTTGTCTATTTTATCCCCCAAAAAAACACCTCCTTAATTTGAATAAAAATGGTCAAGAGTCTTAATGACGAACATTTCTTCATTATTCCCATTAAGAACAATCGCATGACGATTCTTTTGAAGTGTGAGGTATTCTTGTATTTGTTGATTATGTGTAAATACCACATTATCCAAATGACTCAGCCTAAATAAAATCTTAAGACTGGGAAGAGCTGTTACACATGTAAATAGTCTATGAGGTGATTGGTCAGCTAAAATAAGCGAAAGTCCTTTACTTCTAAATTCTCTAAGCAAGGTATTAAAGATTTTTTCCAATTGCTCTCTTGAAATGAAATCATCATCATCTGGGTTTGTAGTTATCGCTCTCTCTGAAATTTGATGAGCCTCATCAATCACAATAATTCTTTGGAGCTTCCCTGCTTCAATATCTGGAGTAAGCGTTTTAACCATTTGAAATATCGCTAAAGAGAGGAGTCTTTTGGTATGAATATTACACATAGATAAATCTATGAATACCGTCTTTCCAGCTGTCCAATCTTGGTACCATTTAGGTATTTGAAAGTTTTGAGTTAACTCTAAAGTCTTATCTAAAATAGAATTAGATAAAAGTGT
>JAEOTH010000077.1 GCA_016839915.1 Promethearchaeota archaeon | reverse complement strand
TTAGATAATTACTTCTAGAAGTAAGTTGATTTACATGATCCTTCCAAGCAGAAACGGGATCATCATTTTTAATATGGCAAATTTCAAAAAGAGTATCCCAAAACTTAGGTTTACGATTTTTTTGAGGGAGTTCTGGAAATACTTTATCAACCCAACCATTAACGGGAGCAGTGACTACTAACCAATTCGTAGCATTCTTAACTATCAAATCCATAAGAGGTTCGCAATATTTAAATGCAGTTTGTTGAACAACTCCAATTTTTTTAGGATCTTGGTCAATTAGTAAATTAGGATTCTCAGCATATATAACAAGAAGTGCATCACCCGCTTCAGCAAATTTTAACGCTGTATCAACTTTCCATTTTGGATATTCTCCAAAAGAATCAGGGGGTGCATGTTGAAGTCGAATTAACTGCAAGTAATCATCATCCCAATTGACATCAACCAATCTCGCACCTGCTTGATATGCTTTTTTTGTTATTAATCGAATTAATGGAGCTAATTCTAAAGATACGCCCTTAATAGCGAATATAGGAGCTCCAATTAATAAACGTTGTCCAGGCTGCAAATTAAGCCCAACTTTTATGATAACTTCAGCAAATTTTTCCAAATTTTGCTCAAATTCTATAGACATTAGATTTTCCTCGAATTTTTGATATTTAATTAAAAAATGATATTATTTCAGATTATAATTTTCATTTATTTATATTTTATTAGACAATCATATTATCTTTATATTAAACAATCAAAAATTAAGGAAAAGGTGTATTAAATAGTGTTTGAATCTAGCATTTTTACTCAATCTTTTTATCTATTTTTTCATTAGATTAATTTATGTCGAAAACAGAAATCGTTAAATTTGACGATTATGAAGAAGGAACATCTGCTTCTTGCAGTAAAACTATTACTGAAGCGGATGTAACTTTATTTGCGGGTATCAGCGGAGATTTTAATCCTCTTCATGTGAATGAGGAGTTTGCAAAAACCCAAATGTTTGGGACGCGCGTAGTTCATGGAGCCTTTAGTTCAGCTTTAATTTCAGCAGTACTCGGTGTTCATTTGTTTGGACCTGGAGCCCTTTATGCTTCTCAAAAAGTAGTTTTTAAAAAGCCAGTATTTATTGGAGACACATTGACTGCAGTAGCAACTGTAACGAAGAAATATACAAAAGAAGGAAGAAGTGGGCCTTTACAATTTCTCGATGTAGAAACCAAAGTCTTAAACCAAAAAAAGGAAGTTGTAACAGACGGAGAAGCCCAAGTATTAGTTATGTAAAACCTTTTTTTTTTAATTTTTTAATTTCTTAAACTTTTCAGCAAAAATTAAAAATTTTAATAATCATCTCTGTATATATATCAGGAGACACTAAGAAGTTATTATAGATAAAATAATACAGTTGGTACTAACTGCCCTTTAAGCGATAATCTTTCGTTTTTTGGTAAATTCACTAAATTTGTTGCCATTTCATTAATTGTTTGTTCAGCAGAATCAAGACCAAATAAGTTTCTATATTTAAATTCATCAGGATTTGATATAATTGTTTTTTGCCATCGAATTCCTAAAGCATTAGCTTGAAGTTGCAATCCTGCAAGTGCCATACCGGCCTCAACCTCCGCCCAATATCGAGGACTCATAAAAGCTTTTCCAATTTTGCTATGCATAAATCCTGAGCATGGTTTTTTTCTATCAATACATAATAGAATTGCATAATTTGAAAATTTGAAGCCTATCTCTTTTTCGATTTCAAGTTTATTATTATCAGGTGTATACATTTGTATGAAATGATCGTAGTTTTTCTTATCATTAACTTTAATCCATCTATTTAATGCTGAATATCCAACTGGATTATAAATGTATCTACCTTTTGGTACACAAGTGAGATCATCTACAATAATTATTGGATACACCGCATAACCCGCACATCCTGATGCATGGACTCGACCATAACCATTTTTCTCTAAACCATCTCGATTTCCGTGGGTTGCATGATCAGTCTCCCCTTGACATGCCCATAATAATTGCGAAATCTCATTTAATGTATATTTAGGTGTCCTCTTTTCAACTTTATTGAAGATTGTATCATCTAATGGAATACCTTCATAAATATTTTCATAAATTGCACGGTTTTTATAGCATTCTGGAGTTTCAAGGAGATATATCCCTTCCTCTAGCTCTTTTTGAAGAGTTTCTAATGTATCTTCAATTAATCCACCACGATCTCGTTCTCGAACTGCTACTGAATACAAAAGAACATAATTCTGATTTCTAACACTATTAAGTAATTTGTTCATTTTTTTTGGAGGTCTTGCACGTTGTGATACTCCAAGCTCCATACTCCCCACTTTTAATGAGAGATATTGCCAAATAAGCCCTATATCAATTAAGTCATAGAGTGCAATTGATTCTTTCCAAGTCAATTCCGGATAGAGTTCTAATGAATATTGACTTTTTTCTTTATCTGTAATTAGCTTTAACTCTTTATCTTTATATAAATATAATCCACCTGAATAATCATCTCCATCGGGTAGCACTACAAATAATGACTTTGAGGGTGCTGCTTGGTTAGTCGATTTACAAATATCCAAGATCTCCGGTAGAGATAAAATTCGGCCATCCCCAGAACAGTCCTTACGACTCGCTAAACATCTTTGGAGACTCATTTTGATATCATTTTTTTATTTATTTAATTTACTGTAATTAGAAATTTATTTCAAATTAAACTTATGATGCGTGTTCATACAAATCAAATCATTAAAATCTTGTTTTACCGTCGAATAATATTTGAAATTTCACTCCTCTAATAGCTCTTTGAGTAAAAGTTTTCGAAAAATTTTTTGTATTTGCTTAATTTTTTTTAATGTGAAATGTCTGAAAAAGTCGAAGATCGAATAAAAGAATTAGAAGAACGATTGGCGTCCACCAAGGTAAACAAAGCTACACAAAAAAGCATAAATTTCATTAAAGCACAATTAGCTAAACTCCGCGAAGACTTGATTCGAATCGCAAGTTCTAAGAAAGGCGGTGGTGGTGGCTTCGGTATTAAAAGAACTGGAGATGCTCAAGTTGCTTTCATTGGATTTCCCTCAGTTGGGAAATCTTCTTTATTAAATTTGCTAACTGAAGGCAATACTCATTCTAAAGTTGCATCATATGACTTTACTACTGTTACAGCCATACCTGGTATGATGAATATCGAAGAAGCGAAAATTCAGCTTATTGATTTACCTGGAATAATTTTGGGTGCTGCTGCGGGTAAGGGGCGAGGAAAGGAAGTATTAGCAGCAGTACGCTCGGCAGAGTTAGTGTTAGTTATAATATGTTTTCTTTC
>JAEOTH010000020.1 GCA_016839915.1 Promethearchaeota archaeon | reverse complement strand
TTGTGGTCTGACATAATTATGAATAAGATCATCAACAAACCCAGAATATATTCCAATTGATGCACCAGTCTTTCTATCAAACATAGTTTCATGTGGACCTCTCCCAAACCACGTCATTTTATTAAATTCTTTAGGTATTGACATTTGCATGCCAAACCTAATCAAATCTTTCCTTGGGATGAAGGTATTTTTAATTACTACATCACCATTTCCATATATATTATAAACTATTTTTAAGTTTGATTTACTATTTGGGATTTTAATTAATGCTTTTATGCATGCTTCATAGGAATTTAATTGCTGTGCAGAAATACTTATTAAACTTCTTTTTTTCGAAACATTCTTCCACCTATATACCTTCTTTTTAAACCCAGGGACATTACTTAAAATATTAATATCATTATCAATTGGAGCTCTCCAAAAATTTGGAATAAGAGGTGTGGAAATTAATTTTTTTCCTTTAAATTCATATGAGTAAAGGCTCCCTTCTTCCTTATTAATAGTAGCTTTAAAATCTTCGCCTTCAATAATAAAATAATGTGGTGAACTTTTTAAGGTTAATATTAACTTTAATTTATCATTAATAATAGATGCTTCTGGAATTTCAAATGGAATTCTAAATTGATCCCAGGCAATTAGATGTTTTTTTTGAGCCCATACAGCACTATTTGATAATAAAAATTTTATCATAAGATGATATTCACTATTGGATTTCAATTCTGGCTTTTCATATGGAATTTTAATCTCTTTTGTCTTGCCAGGATTAATTATTAAAGATGATAAATTACCTTCCTGAATTTTAATTCCGTCTTCCGTTAATTCCCATTTTATTTCTAAAAAATCAGTGTTGATAAAATTATATTTATTGTAGATTTTAACTACACCATTTATCAAATCTACAGGATAGACTTTTATATTTTGATAGACTTTTTTCACTTCGTAAAGAGAAGGATTTGGGTTTCGATCGGGTAAAACAATACCATTACAACAAAAATTGCCTGAATTTGGCTTGTCGTCATAATCACCACCATAAGCCCAAAATTCTGTTCCATCTTTAGAGAATTTTCTTAACCCCTGATCCACAAAATCCCAAATAAAACCACCTATACAATTATTATATTTCTCAAAAATATTCATATATTCTTGAAAATTCCCTAGACTATTCCCCATAGCATGCGCATATTCACATAGAATTCTTGGCTTATCTTTATAATGTTTTGGTGCTATTTGTTTTAATACCCAAAATCTCTTTACTTTCTTCAATTGCCCTGATTTTTCCAATTGATCTACAGTTGCATACATTGAGCTGAATACATCAGATACTTTCAGTTTAGGATCGCCTTCATAGTGTATTGGTCTTGTAGAATCTATTTGAAGTGTTGCTTCTTTCATTTTTGCAAAATTCTTTCCAAACCCAGCTTCATTTCCAAGAGACCACATAAAAATACAGGGATGATTTTTATCCGTTTCAACCATCCTTATCATTCTATCAACTACTGCTTTTGTCCACTTAGGATCACTTTTAGGAAGTTTTCGACGTAATCCATGAGATTCTACATTAGCTTCATCCATAACATAAATCCCGTATTCATCACATAGTTCATACCATTTTGGATGATTTGGATAATGACTTGTCCTAACAGCATTTATGTTATTTTGCTTTAATATTTTAATATCCTGAATCATTCTCGAAAATGGAATTGCTCTCCCACGATCAGGATCGTGTTCATGTCGATTAATTCCTTTGAAAATAATTGAAACTCCATTTATATAAACCTGGCTATTCTTAATTTCTATTTTCCGAAAACCAAATTTACATTGTTCTACTTCCATAATCCTTCCTTCTGGGTTTTTTAAAACGAGTAGAATTTTATAAAGGGATGGACTCTCAGCGGACCATTTTTGAGGATTTTCTATTTCTGATTCCAATTCAAGAAGATTTTCTTCATAACCATCTAGACTAAATCTCATAACTTTTAAAGGATTGTTACCAATAGCTTCATTTCTATTATTTAATAGCTTGAATTCAATTAAATGATTCAAAAATTGATCTGTTGTATAATTATGAACTTTTACTCTGATTTTTAAAAATGCATTTATGTAATTCTCATCAAAATCATTAAAAATAAAAAAGTCCCGAATATGGATTTTAGAAGTTGAAAATAAATAAACGTCTCTATAAATACCACTAAATCTCCACATGTCTTGATCCTCGAGATAACTACCATCAGACCATCGATAAACTTCTACAGCAAGAATATTTTCTCCTTTTTTTATATATTTTGTAATATTGAATTCAGCTGGTGTCATAGAACCTTGGCTATATCCAACTTTTTTTCCATTTACCCACAAATAAAATGCTGATTTTACACCAGTGAAATGAATGAATATTTCTCTTTTAGTCCAATTTTCTGGAATTGTAAAATTTGTCCGATAAGAACCAACAGGATTAAATTCATGATCAATGCTAGGGATTTTTTTTGTTCTAATGCTATAGGGATATTTACTATCTGTATAAATAGGAATCCCATAACCATGCAACTGCCAATTGCTTGGTACTGGTATTTCATCCCACTTACTTACATCAAAATTAACTTTATAAAATGCTATAGGACGTTCGGAAGGTTTCTTGACCCAGTAAAATTTCCATTTACCATTTAGTGATATGCCAAATTGAGATGATTCAAAATTTCCAGTTAATGCTGAATTAATATCCTGGTAAGGGATGAGTGTATTATGAGGAGGCTCTTTATTTTGCCCGATCATTACGGAATTCTCCCAATCCGGATTCTTTTTCAAAAAATCCCCTAACTTAACTAAATTTCTTTATGATTAATTCAATAAAGAAACTAAAATGAATAAAGTTTATACTTTTAAATATCATAATAGCTAAATTAAAACTAAGAGATAACCTAATTTCAATATGATTTATTATGAAAGTAAATATAGAATTGTTAAAAGAATTAGAACATTCAATTGATACAATTAACCCTGAAAGAGGTAAAATTCCCATTAAGATTCTTGGTTATGGTGAATTAAGTTTAGTTTTTGAAATCGTAAATGACCCACAACATTATGCTTATAAGAGATCTCCTATATTTGAAAATGAAAAGCAAGCCAGAAAACATGAATATATTTTTAGAGAGTATAATAGAATCCTAAATGAAGAACTAAATATTAAAACACCTCCCTTCGATGCATTATGGTTTGAAAATGATGATGGAAAGATTATATTTTATGGAATACAAGAAAGAATCCCTCCAGAATCTGTTGGAAATAAAGTAATTCATCATCTAGGAAAGAAAGACATAGAAACCTTAGTACTTACAGTAATGAGGGAATTGAAAAAAGTTTGGACTTTTAACAAGGAAAATAAAATACTTGAAGTTGGGATAGATGGTCAAATTTCAAACTTCGCTATATTATATTATGATCCAAATAAACCAAGAGTAGATGAAAATTCAGAATTATTATACATTGATACTTTCCCTCCTTTTTTTCGGAAGAATGGAGCTGAGGCAATGAACATGAAGCTTTTAACTAGAGCTCTCCCTTCATATATTCGAGGATTAGTAAACGCTATTTTCGTTGACGATTTAGTTGGTAGATATTACATTTGGAGAGATGTAGTAATAGATTTAATTGCTAACTTCTTTAAAGAACAATTACCAAAATATATACCAAGATTATTAGAAATTGTTAATGATTTTTTCAACCAAGAAGCAGCCAAGTTTGAAATTGAGCCAATAACTCTAGAAGAAATTCAAAAATATTATAAATCCGACAAATTCGTTTGGGCTTTAATGTATAATTTAAGAATCTTTGATAGGTATATTAAAACTAAATTATTTAGAAAGAAATATGAATTCTACCTTCCAAGAAAAATTAAAAGGTAATTGTCAAGAACTACTATTTATTTTTCTTTTTTTGAGAAGATCTCCATTTTTTTCTACAAGATTCGGAACAAAATACATGCATAGTTGTTGGTTCAATCGGGTCAAATTCTTGTATTTTTACCCCTCCAATAATTTCTTTTTTACATTCTTGACATTTAACTACAGCCATTTTCGACCAACATTAAGATTTTTTAATAATAAATTAGATTTAATTTTAATAAATCTTGATAATAACAAAGATACAAAATTATTCAATTTCCCATAATATTCTAACTTTCAATAATTCTGTTTATGAATATGACTTATAAACTAAAGGTATTTTTTACCTCAAATGTATTCTCAACTGAGGAGATCGGTTCTAATGAGCAAATCTCTAAAAAATATCGTAATATCATTGAGAGTTTGTGGCAAGAATTAGATAGTATCGCGGAAGTTAAAATTTTTAATGGAAGGTTTCCCACAGATGAACAAATTAAAGAGGAAATAACAAATTTCAATCCAGATATTCTTGGATGTCATTTAAGTCACCAAATTTCATCTCGAATTTTAGACCAATCAAAAATTTTTGCTATTTCCACATCAACAGCGGGATATAATCATATTCAAAGAACTGAACAAGACGATATACTAATTATCCATACTCCTGGTATTCTTCATGAAACAGTAGCAGATTACACTATAGCAATTATAATGGCAAATTTACGGAACTTAGTAGACCTTCATAATTATGTATTGAATAATAAATGGACTCTCGATGATAAATGGGATTTAGACCAAACTCTTTCTTCAGTAATTACTAACAAAGTCCTTGGAATAATAGGATTGGGTGAAATCGGTAAAGAAATCGTGAAAAAATTATACGAGTGGGGAGTTAAAATCCTATATCATGATATTAAACAAATGAAAGAATTTGAAAAGAATTATCCTTTAATTGAATTTAAAGAAAATATTGAGGAGATCTTTAAGGAATCAGATATCCTCAGCTTACACATACCTTTAAATGAATATACAGAAAAAAAGATAAGTAAAGATTTATTAAAATTGATGAAAAAGAATGCTTTACTTGTAAACACTGCTCGGGGAGGCATTGTAGATTTGGATTCTTTATTAAATTTGTTAGAGCAGGGAAAAATTCAAATAAATATTGCATTTGATGTTTTTCCAATAGAACCTATTGATTCTATAACCTTAATAAGATTAAAAAAGATAAAAGAAAACAATCCAAATATGAGAATGATTCTGCTTCCACATAATGCTTCTGCTGATGCAAATACTAGAGCAAAAATGAATATTCTTTTTTTACAAGATATAATTAATATTATAAAATCTTCTTCTATTGAAGATTTAAAAAATATTCATATTATTCCTGAACATAAAAAACAATTAACCAAAAAAAAATGGAGAATATATAATTTTTGAAAAAAATGATAAGGTCATTTATTGCCATTGAACTGGAAGATAAAGAAACTATTGAGAAAATTTCCTTATTCTCTCAAAGATTGAAGCAAAATCAATCTAGAATTAAGCTTGTAGAACCGGAAAATCTACATATGACAATGAAATTTTTAGGAAATATTACTGAACCGTTAGTACCTAAGATATATAGGATATTACAAGAAGAAATTAATGAAGACTTATTTCAAAGGAAAATTTTCAAATTTTTTCTAAAAGGTGTTGGGCAATTTAATAGGTTTTCAGTTCTATGGACAAAATTAGTGGGTGATATTCAGTTTTTGCAAAACATTAAGGATTCGGTTGAGTATAACTTATTTGATAAATTACATATCGATAGAGATAAAAGAACAAAATTTCAACCTCATCTGACAATTGCACGCCTTAAAAAGGATAAAATAAATTATAAAACGTTTGATGCGTTTAAGAATTTAATTAGTGAGAATAAAGATTTGGAGTTTGGAGCTTTTACTATTAACCAAGTTAAATTAAAGAAATCCCAGCTGACTCCAAAGGGACCGATTTATACAGATTTGGAATATTAAATGCAAAAGAGAAAACCTATTAAAGCAATCGTTTGGGATTTAGATGGTACGCTAATTCATTTTAAAATTGATTATCTAAGAGCACGGAGAACAGCTATAGAAATTTTAAAAGATTACGGAGTACCTAAAAAACTCCTTACGGTAAATATTTCTATACTGGAAAATATGAAATCTGCCAGAGAATTTTTTGAAAAAGAAGGTTTAACACAGAAAAGAATAAATGAAATAATAGAAGAAGTAAATAATGAGATTATTAAAATAGAATATGAAGCTGCTAGGAATGCTACAATAATAAATGGAATAGATAAAGTATTGGAATTTGCTAAGAATAATAATCTAAAGCAAGCAATTTTTACATTTAATACTAAAAAAAATGCAGTAATTTCTCTCAAAAAAGTGAATCTATTACAATATTTCAAGGTGATTGTGGGAAGAGATAATATTACTAACTTAAAGCCTCATCCTGATCATCTAAATCATATATGCAATCAATTAAATGTAAAACCTGATGAAATCTTAGTAATAGGAGATAATATCCGTGACATTGAAGCTGCTATCAATATCGGAGCTTATTCAATAGCACTAAATACTAAGTTAGCAAGAATAGAAACTCTTCAGATTGCTGGTATAATTATCAATGAAGACGAAATACCATTAAAATTGATTGAAGAGGTAGAGAAACTTTTATAAATTGCCAAAAAAAAATATAAAGTATCAATAAAATATCCACTAAAACTTTTATTGTATAATTACACTTAAGGGTTTAAACTAAAATAATGAAAGTAGAATACTACTTAGATATTTTGAAACCACATCAGCCGGGAGTAGACTTAGTAGCTCGTACTTTAATGAAAATTAATGGAGTAACAAAAATTCGCATCAAAGTAGATGAATTAGATCAAAAAACAGCGTCATTACATATGAACATTGAAGGAACTAATCTTTCACTTGATGAAGTAATTGAAGTTTTGAGTTCGATGAATTGTGCACTTCATAGTGTTGATGAGGTTAATCTTGAAGAGAAAGACTAATTTTATCATAATTAATTCTTTATTTTATATTTTTTTTTAAATAATTAGATTAACGAAAAAAATAAAAACTACCTCTACTCATTTTTACCTAAATAAGATATAATTTATTAGACATGCAAGATCCAAGTATAATTAAAATAATTCAAGACCAAGGAGAAATCAATGATGAATTAGATTTCGCATTAATGAATTATTTGCTTCAAAATCGAGGACCTGGGTATACTGCTTGTCAACCTTCTTTAGTGGAACTTGAAGGGGGAAAGAATGCTATCAAAATGAATATTGATCATACTTTTGTTGATAAGGATAACCAACTAATGGGATTAGGCATTGTTGGCAAGATATATATAGACGTTGATTCGCTTCAAGTGATATATTGTACACCCATCGAAGATTTAGAAAGTAATATTAAGGTACTAAAATCCGCCGGAATCGAACCCCAGTCGAGGCCGAAGGGAAAATACTAAAAGAGAAAATTGAAGTTTGTCAATAAAAGAAGAAAAATAGAATATTTTAGAAAAAAAAATATAAAATTCACTTCATTCTTATTGTTACTGAAATATAATGACAAGTAAAGAGAGCAATATCAAACAATTAATCCAGGATTATTTGTTAGATGAAGGATTACTAAGAGGAAAAATACCTGATCCTAAACTAGATTTTGGATTCCAATTCATATTTCCTCCAGGTAAAGATCCACTAGGGCGCCCAGTAGGAAGAAATATGGTAGTTTTTCGACCTAAAAATAAAGGTCTTATTATCGTTAGTTTAGGTGTTCAAATTTCAGAACCACATGTAAAGGCTTTAATTTCAATGGAAGATAATAAAAAACTGAATTATTTCATGGATTTGAGAAAATCTTTTCTCTTAAAAGATGTTTTTTACCGAATTGATATAAAAAATCATAGATATGAAATAATGGATCAAATTTTTCTCAATAAGGATGACATAATTTCAAAAAATTCCTTTTTCAAAACAGTTCGAAAGATATTTAATTGTGCTGCTTATAGTAATATTATATTGACAGAATATTGTATTGGTAAAATAAAGCCAGAAGATTTTCTGAAATCTAAAGAATTCACTTCTAATTCCGACTTTTCACTCTATTCATAATTTCTTTTTTAAACTTTTAGTGGTGATAACAATTTTTAAAAAGTGGTTACAAGCATTAGGAAAATTGGAGTATGTTCAAGGAAAAGCAAGACCAAATGTGGATTGCATTCTTTGTGCTGTGAGAGATAATGATAAACAAGTTAAAACTCTGAAAATTTATGAAGATAAGATTTGCTTTGTAGTACTTAACATTTATCCATATAACCCAGCACATCTTATGGTTGCTACCACACAACATAAAACAAAAATCCTTGAACTTACTAGATCCGAGATTCTTCACATCTTTCGTACGATTCAAGGCTTACAATTATTAATAAATAATTTATATCATCCTAAAGGGTATAATATTGGTATAAATCAAGGGAAAGATGCAGGAGGTAGTATTGAACATTTGCATTTTCACATAGTTCCGAGATATGGTTCGGAACTTGGATTCATAGATATATTTAGCGAAACGCGCGTATTACCTGAGGGATTAGAAGCTGTGAAAAAGAAGTTAGAAAAAAATATTGGTAATTATCTAACTAAAGAATTCTTTGAGAATTATTAGGGGTAAATAAAATAAAAAGGAAAAAAAAATTAATTCATTTTTAATAAAATCTAAAGGTTTTACCTTGTTGCATTACGGATATCCGCAGCTGTGACTCTTTTACGTTTATCAGCTTTACAAACTTTTATAGCATTTTTTGTAGCATCAGCAGCGCTACTTTCAAGGAAGCTGATCAATTTATCGAGAGCTTCTGCTGCAACTAAATCAGCGCCTTCCTTTTTCATCAATCTTCTAATAGGTGCCTTCGCGATATATCCTTCAGATTTCTTAGCAGGTGCTTTCTTTTTAGCCATGATTATTCCTCCACTAATTGTTTATTTTAGTTTATTATTTTAGAGTTAATTAAGTATTACTACACAATTCTATTATATAAATGTTATGATTCGAATCAATATTTTTAATGATCTCTTTAAAGAGATCCTATTGAATCGAAAATGAGATCGTTTTATTAAATTGAAAATAATTTTTCCGACTAAAATTAGAATTTAATTTTTATTAAATAACACCTTAGTTTCTTAATTTTTTAAGCTTTTACTACTATTGATAATCCAATTGATCCAGATGAAATTTATTAACTATTAATTAATTTTTGATAAAATTTCAACAAATTGAGAATTAAAAGAAAGATATATATGAACTCGTAAAGCGATGAACTCTGAATTTTTTAAGGTTTTACTATTATTAGTGTTACAATAAATAATTTCTATTAGAAATCATCCGATATCAATAATTTTAATTTTTAACAAATCTATAAAGTTTTAATTTAAAATTAAAATCTTCAAGTATTATAGTTTTATTGATTTTTCAGATCTAAAGATTAAAATATAAAATATTTGATTAGAGTATTGTAAAAAAAAAATAGGACTGGATAATAAATTTTTAATAGTTTATGTCGGCAATGAAAAAGTTGGATGAATCTGAAATTGAAGGTGCCCTTCAATCGTTAGGATTCACAAAGAATGATTCAAAAGTGCTACTTACATTATGTAAGTTCAAGATTCTAAGCCCTGCTGATATTGCTAAATATTCAGGTGTAGATAGAGCAAGAGTATATGATTCGTTAAACAGATTAATTGAAAAAGGGTTTATTCAAAAAGAACCTATTAAGCGAGGTGCTAATTACCAAGTAATTCCGATTGAAAGAATTTTTAAAGTTATTCGGGATGATTACAAGACAAAAATTGAAGATACTTTATTTTTGGAAAAAATAATTAGTGAATTGGAAATCAATAAAGAAGAATCAGAACCAAGAGTTTGGTCAATAAATTCTCGATCGAAAATCCGTAAAAAAGTTAAAGAGCTTATAAGTTTAGCTAATACAAGAATCTATTTTATCATTACTCCTGATTTACTCATGCAAGAATTAGGAGGATATGATTGGGTATTAAAGGAAATTTGGAATAAGAAATTCTCTTCTGACATCCAGATTGTTATTGCTTTAAAGTACAATGAAATTCTAAAAGAAGAAATTAAAAAATTGTTGAAAATCTCAATAACTATTCACTCAATTGAAGGAGATAGTGTTATACCTTTTGGATTGTTAATAACTGATAATCAATTCTTACTTACAACATTAGATAGTGTAAGAGAAGCACCCGAATATACATCAGGATTATGGTTAGAGAATGGCACCTCAAAACAAATTGTAGGGTATGAACATTTGTTTAAGCATTTCATTACAAGTGAGTGTAAATTAATACAACTTACACCTATTAAAAATGTACCTGATTAAATTCTTTAATTTAATTAAAAATAAATAATTAAAAAAATTTATAAATAAAAGTCAAAAATATAAATTTTTATTATATTTTTAAGAAAATAGGGGAAATTATGTCTTACCGTGGTAAAGTAATTCTTTGTGGAGATGCAGGAGTCGGTAAAACTAGTTTATTGGCTCAATACGTGGATGGTCAATTTAGAGAAGCATATCACCAAACAATAGGGGCTAATTTTCTAATAAAAGAAATTGATTTATCCAAAATTTTAGATCAGTTAGATATAAAAAACCCAAAATTAAAGAGTGATATTAAAGATAAAGGATTTAAGCTCTATTTCTGGGATATTGGAGGTCAAACTGATAAACTTTGGGCTAATGAGTATTATTTCGTTCAAGCGGTTGGAGCTATGATTATTTTCAGCTTAGACAAATTATCTTCCTTTGAACATATTGACTTTTGGATCGAGAAATTAAAAGAATTGAGTGGAGATGTACCATATATTATTGTAGGAAATAAAACAGATTTACCACGACAAATAGATAAAGATATAATTGAAAATAAATTAAAAAGTCTTAATGTAAACTATTTTGAGACCTCCGCAAAATTGAATGAGAACGTAGATGAGATATTTGAGAGTTTATCTGTACAGATTTTGAACACTTTTAAATAAAATCTATAATCTTAAATTTTAAAACTTACTTTTGACATTATAATTTACAGTTTGTTTTTGTATAAAGGTTTTATAAACATAAATTATGAGTATTCTATTAATCCCCATTGCGCCGTTATCAAGAACAAAAACTCGCTTGAAAGATTGTTTTTCCAAGAAACAACTCAAAGAATTGACAATTGCAATGTTTAAAGATCTCGGAAAAACATTAAAAGATGTAGATTGCTTCGAACAAAAAATAGTATATTGCAATGCTCCGGAAATCTTAGATTTTGCTAAAGATTACGATTTATTAGGGATTAAAGAGGAATTAACAGTTCCACCCAAATCTTTCGACGAAGTCATAGAAGACCTTAATAATATCGCCATAAAAAAATTTGATGCGAAGCAAACAGTATTTTCATTTTTAGATCTAGTTTTAATCTCTGCCGAGAACTTCTATGAAATAAACTCTCTGATAAAAAAGAATCAGTTAGTAGTGTGTCCCGCCATTCATTCTGCTGGAATTTCAGTACTTGGGAGAAATCCTCCAGACATTATTCCATCCTTTTTTTCTGATCCAAACATTCCTTCTTTAGTAGCCTTGCTTTCTAATGCGTCTAAAAAAGGAATAGAAAAAATAGCAGTATATGATTCTTTTAGAGCAGGTTTTGATGTCGATGTAATCCAAGATTTAATTCTAACCTATGATTATCTAAAAATTTTTAATTTAATGCATACTGAAGTTTTTAAATTCTTAAAAGTCAATTTGAAGTTATCTTTTAAAAAAGTAGATAATAATAATAATCGGCATTTTCAAATTATTAAACATAAATGAATGTTCAAAAAGAAAAAGAAATGTTAATTTTAACTGCTTCATTTATGATTTCTTCAACTGATTTTTGGAATTCTTCTCTTTCTGTTTTTAAAGCACTAAGATATCTAGTATAATCCTTATTTTTTCTATTATAATCATTTTCCACATGTTCAAGTTTAATAGTATTCGAAGAAATTTGATTTTTAACGGCTTCTAATTTTTGAGCTAATCCTGCATCCTCAATCTTCTTGTATATTTCTTCAATATTTGCATTGATTTGTAGATATTTCTCAATATTTGCTTGTAGTTGTTTTTCATCAAATATTGCATTTATTTGCTCAATAGTTTTTTCTTTGGTTTCAGTTTTAAGATTTAATTTATTATCCTCTAGAGTGTGGCGTAATTGTACCATAAGACTTGTAAATTTTGGCAAATCTTTTCTTTCAGTTATTAAAATTCTTATTGGATTTTTGAGAAAATCTTTAATAAAATTCAGATCAACATTGGGAATATGGATATTTTCTTTTTCTAACTCAAATTTGAACTTTTTTAATGCCTTCTTAAATCCAATTTCTTCATTAATTTTTAATTGCAATTGAAAAAGAATGTCTTTTTCATTTTCTAACTCTTTAAATAATTGATTTTTTTCTAAATCTAACAAATCGGAGTTTAATTCTTCCTGTTTTCCTTTACGATCCTTTAGTTCATTTTCAAACTCATCCAAATCTATTTTAGCATGTTCGATATTCTCTTTCAGATGAAAGAGTTTGGGTAATTTTTTTAGTAAATATTCTGCATCTTTAACATCTGTATATTTCTTACGCATGAATTCATCTAGTTGCGCTTGTTTTTTCCCTAGTTTTCGAGTAAGATAATTTAGTTCTTTTATTTCAGTTTGTACATCTTTATGAAATTTCGGTAAAGATTTTCTAGCTATTTCATTAATGGTAGTAAATAATTTTTTAATTGAATTTAATAGATCATTTATACTATCGTAATTTAATTCTTCTTCAGGAATTTCTATCTCATCTATCTCTTTCCTAATTCGATCTGAGAAAAAATTCAATGATCTTTGGGCTTTTTGTTCTATTTTATCTTTACCTGTTTCTAAGAAGTGATCTAAACATACTTTTATTCCTATTAAATCTCCTCTAACTTCTTGAATTAATTTTTTCGTAACTTTTTTAATCTTAAAAAATTGTGAATTTAGTTGCTGTTTATAAAAAGCTTCAAACTCATCTAGGTCTTTTTCAATCATTTTAATTTCTATTAGGTTTTATTTTATTGCTTTAATAATCTTTCTACCATCCATATATTTTTGGAGTACTTCAGGTATTGATATTGAGTGATCCTTGTCTTGATAATTTTCAAGGATACAACAGATAGTACGTTCGGTTGCTATAGCTGTTGCATTTAATGTATGTACAACTTTTTTATCTTCTTTAGATCCTACTTTTCCCATTCTGATTTTTAATTTTCTTGCTTGATAATCTAAACAGTTGCTGCATGAAACCAATTCACGATAAGTATTTGAAGCAGGAAACCATGCTTCTAAATCATATTTTTTTGCTGCATTATCATTTAATTCACCTGAAGCAATATTTACTATTCTATAGGGTAATTTGAGTTCCTTGTAAAGTTCTTCAGCATTTCTGATTAATTCTTCAAAGAATTTCCACGAATTCTCAGGTTTACTGAATATAAATTGTTCGACCTTTTCAAATCGATGAACTCTAAATATACCTAAAGTATCTTTGCCATGAGATCCTGCTTCTCTTCTAAAACATGAAGAAATACCCGCATATTTTAGTGGTAATCTATTTGGCTCAATTATTTCATTATAGTGATATGCTGCTAATGTTTGTTCAGATGTAGCAATCATAAAAAGATCTTCACCATCAATCTTGTAAAGTTGATTTTCAAAATCTGCTAGCTCTGCTGCTGCTTTCATCACTTCATGCTTAGTGAAGAAAGGAGTCCATAATGGAATATATTTTTTATTAATTAATTCATCTAATGCAAATTTTAAAAGAGCTAAGTTTAATAGAACTATTTCTCCTTTTAAATAGTAAAATCTTGAACCTACAACTTCTGAAGCTTTTTTTGTGTCAGCTCCATCAATTTTAGAAATTAAATCGACATGAGATAGTGGTTTAAAATCAAATTTTGGTATTTTCCCTACTACCCTAATAATCTCGTTCTGATCCTCCGTTTCACCTATAGGAACAGATTCGTGTAAAATATTTCCAACTTTATAACGATGTTCTTCTCTCTTTTCTAAATGGATTGATTTTAAATTTTCTAATTCATCGATTTTTTCTTTTATTTCTTTTGATTTCTTAATAATCTCTTCAGCTTTGTCGTTCTCCTTTAACTTTTTGAATTCTCCGATTTGGACTGAAATTTCATTCCTTTCTTTCCTTAAATCTTGTAAATTTTGTAAAATTTCTCTCCATTTTTCATCGTATTCTAAAACTCTTTCAGCATTTATGGGTTTTTTAAAGCGCTTTTTCTCAGATTCAATTATTTTATCAAGATTCTTTCTGAATAGCTCAATATCAAGCAAAATAAGTCCCTTTTATTATTATGGAAACATTGTTTTATTATTAAATTTAAAAATTATTATTAAATTAAAATGTGATATTTACTCAAAAATATTATTCATGCTGAATCCTATCTGTTATCGTGGAGCGTGCTAATGCGGTTTTAACCTTCCTTTTATTATAACCAACCATATCGATAATCTTCATAATTTTTATTCGCCTGGCTTTTCCTTTTAAGCCTTCTTCTGCCATAAACTCCTTTGCAAACTCCTCTTTCTTTTTTTCTTGTGCCTCTGACATATTATTAATTAATTATTTTTACAATAAAAAATTCACGAGAAGAATTAATTAAAAAGTAACAATGAAATAAAAGAAAATATACCTAACCACTTATTGAATTCTAATCAGAAAAAATAAATTAACTCCATAATTTCATAAACCAATAAGATTTAATGTATTATTTTAAACAAATTAGGTGAGCTTCTACAAAAAGGTGAATTAGGTGTCTGAAAATCAGACCAATGTGAGAATAGGAGTCTATGTATGTGAGTGAGGAGTGAATATCAAAGCTTCTGTTGATTGTGATGCGGTTAAAAATGCTATTGAAAATCTCCCAAATGTAGTGATCTCTAGGGTAAACTCTTTTACTTGTAGCGATCCAGGACAAAATACTATCAGAAATGACATTTTAGAACAGGATTTGAATAGAGTAGTGGTTGCGGCATGTACCCCAAAAATCCATGAACCTACTTATAGAGCTGTTTTAATTGAAGCCGGTTTAAGTCCTTATTATTTTCAAATGGTTAATTTAAGAGAACATTGTTCTTTTGTTCATAGAGACGATAAACAAAAGGCCACTGAAAAAGCTATAAGACTTGTTAGAGCCGGAATTAATCGTGCTCGTGAATTAGAAAATATTCCACGAAAAGAAATTCCTGTAGAAAAAGCAGTTTTAATTGTTGGAGCAGGAATTGCTGGAATGAATGCTGCTTTAGATTTAGCCAATCAAGGAATTCCCGTCTATTTAGTTGAAAAAGAAGCAACTATTGGGGGAAAAATGGCACAATTAGATAGGATATATCCAACGGATGATTGCGGAATATGAGTTCTGGCACCAATAATGGTTAATGCGTCAAAACATCCCAATATAAATTTATTTACCTATAGTGATGTTATAGAATTCAGTGGTATCCCCGGAAATTATAAGGCTAAGATTAGAAAGAATGCTCGGTATGTTGACGAGAGTAAATGCACTGGTTGTGGATTATGTACAACTAAATGTCCTATTAAAGTCCCTAGTGAATTTGATAGAGGTATTGGTGAAAGAGGAGCAATCTATATTCCATTTCCCCAAGCAGTACCGAAATTAGCTGTTATGGATAGAAGTGTTTGTATTGATTGCAAAAATTGTGAGCGAATATGCCCTGCTGAAGCAATTAATTTTGAGCAAGAAACAGAATTTATCGACATTAATGTTGGAGCAGTAATTATAGCGACAGGCTGGGATGAGTATCCAATATGGAAATCCAACGAATATAATTATGGATTTTATCCCGATGTGATTACACAAATAGAATTAGAAAGATTATTAAGTCCTATTGGACCTACAGGAGGACATGTATATCGAATTTCCAATGGAGAAACACCAAAAAACGTAGTAATGGTTCAATGTGTTGGGTCTAGAGATGTTAATGCTAATCCATATTGTTCTTTTGTTTGCTGTAGTGTGGCGCTTAAAAATGCCCAATTACTGAAACAAGAATATCCCGACATGGATGTGATTATATTTTATATTGATATTCGAACAACCGATAAGGGAAATGAAGAATATTATAGAAATGTAAGAGAATCAGGGATACGAATGATTAGAGGAAAAGTAGGCGAGATAATAGAGGATAATAAAACTAACAAATTAAAAGTCAGAGCATATTCATCTTTAACTGGTGAGATAGTAAAGATTGACGCTGATTTAGTTGTATTATCTACAGGAATGATTCCTTCCAAAGGAACTGAAGAAATGGTCGAAGTAATGGGATTAAGTAAAGGTCCAGGAGGATTTCTTTCAGAAATTCATGGGTGTCTAAGCCCACAAGAAACGAAAGATATTGGAATTTATATCGCTGGATGTGCTGCTGGACCAAAAAATATTCCATATTCAGTATCTTCTGCTTTAGCTGCTGCAAGTAAAGTTGCTACTATTTTATCTCATGACACAATAAAACAAGAATTAATTATTGCTGAAGTAAATGAAGAACTATGTATGGGATGTCATAGGTGTGAAAAACTGTGTTTCTATGAAGCAATAAAAGTTAATGAAAATGAAATCGCTGAAGTCAATGATTTAAAATGTAAAGGTTGCGGTGTATGTGTATCTTCTTGCCCAGCAAGAGCTATTGACTTGAAATATTATCGAGATAAGCAATTTGCTCAGGAACTTAAAGGTATTGGTAGCACTGAATTAGAAACTGTAGAAAGAATTCCTGAAAGTATTGAAGAATAAATAAATTAGAGGTTAAAAAGAATGTCTATAAAAAAGGATAATACTTCTAGAAGAATAGTTGCTTTTGGTT
>JAEOTH010000076.1 GCA_016839915.1 Promethearchaeota archaeon | reverse complement strand
TTTCAACTAAGCGACTACTACTTTGAGTACTTGATTTATTGATTCCCATTCTATTTAGCATTATTTTTGTTAGTATTGCGAATGATCCTTTAACATTCTCACCAGTTTTGCTAGAACATTCAAAAAAATCATTTAGATCCATTGATTTAGCAGCTCTTTGTCCTTCTCTCCAGGAGATTTCTCTAAAATCATCTAAATCTGACTTACCTCCGAGTAAAATAATTGGAAATCTTTGGTTCGTTCCATTTATGACTGATAACCAATCACTAATATGAGAAAAGGAAGAGTAATCTGTTATGTCATACATTAAAATCCCCCCCATAGCACCATATATGTAATTTGGAAACATGAAGCGAAACCTTTCTTCACCGGCAAAGTCCCAGATCAATAACTTTACTTCCTTTCCGTCCACTTCTAAGACCTTCGTTTCAAAATCAACTCCAATAGTCTGGTGATTATCTGATACAAATATATCCGTCATGAATCTCTTTCTTAATGTGGTTTTACCACATCCAGCATCTCCGAAAATAACTACTTTGAAAATTACATCATACATATTAATCCTATTTAAACTCCTTTAACATCCTTACTTTTTAACCCTAAAAGTGTAATATTTCTATTACCCAACAACCCAAAACCCTATTCCTGGCTATTTGGAAAAAATGCAATTTTTATCAAAAAAGAATGCAATGCTACACATAACAACATTCATATTTAAATTTTTTTTAAATTATTAACCCGTTTTCCGTCTTTTTCCCATTGATTAATGGAATATTACATAATTGAAAAATTATTCGACTTTATTCCCTTTTGTCCTATGAATTGAAGGAAAATTCTATGATTTATGAAAAACTACAAACCCAATGTAGGTATAAACGAGTTATACTTAAGTTCATAAGTATTCTTATTATTCTTTTAGCTTACCCATATATTAAAATTTAAATAAAACAATGCCCCCTACTTATATAGTAAGATGAGTCCAACAATAGAATTAAATGAAAATGTAAAGGCAAAGCTCGACGAATTCAAAGAAAGGTGTGGAAGCGAAACATACTCCGATGCGGTTAATACATGCTTAATTCAACTAAAACTGCTTGAAGATAATCAAAAAATATTGTTTGAAATTCGAGATAGTTTGAATACAATGAAGTCTGTTGCTCAACCTGATGCTCAAATGATTGATGCCATGAGAGCATATGTAAATTCTGAGGATACTACTGATAAATTAGCAATGTTTGTCAGACTTGTTGATTCAAAAGCGAATTTACATAAACTTTTATTGTCGCAAGGTAAAATAAGAGAAGCTCAGAACGTCCACTCAGAATGGAAGGCTTTAGTTGAAGTTGCGAATTTGCTAGGTGTAGAATCTGAACTTGAAATGATTAAAAAAGTAGAATGAATTTTGCATTGTTAGATCAAAGCTCAACGCATAAATCCTTGGCAATATTTTTGAATGCTACCAAATTTGAAATTGATTGTTTTAATTCACCTTTCTTCATTTCAACCATTTCGTATATTTCTTCTCTGGATAATCCTGTAGCTTTAATTAATTTTATAATTAAATCTTTAATATTCATTAATTTTGCGATTTAAAATTCATTTCTTTTTTGTCGTATGGAACAAATTAATACGTGTCCATTTAAATAAATGCTCTGTCTTAATTTTCCTAAAGTAATAAATTAGTAAAATTTTTTATACATGTGTCTTAAAGTAGTTTAAGATAAAATATATCCAATGTTAAAAAATGAAGTCAAGTAAATTGATTTTTCTAATCTCCATGCTTGCTATCTCTCTAGTGGTCATTAATATTATTATTCCTACAAATTTTAATGTTGAAAATAAGGTTAACAGAGATAGTCTCAAAACATCCAAAATATCTGAAAGAATTCATATAAATGGTAACTTGGATTGGATTAATTTTAAAAACGCTGGAAATTGTACTGGTTCTGGGACTTATTCCGACCCTTACATCATTGAAAATCTAGAAATAGATGGTGAGGGTTCAGGAAATTGCATTTTTATTGAAAATTCCAATGTTTATTTCAAGATTGAAAATTGTACTCTTTTTAATTCAGGTTACCCTTATGCTGGTATTTTTTTATCGCATGTTAATAATTCTCAATTGATAGAAAACGATTGTTCTGATAATAGCAAAGGAATTATGTTAGAGTATTGTAATAATAACACTATTTTGGGGAATATCGCAAATAATAATGAGAATTATGGAATTTATTTAGATGGACGTTGTTATCATAATAATATCTCAGAAAATATTGCTAATAATAACGATTTTGGAATTTACTTATATATAAGTTCCCACAATATAGTGAGGGGAAATTCTATTAATAACAACATAGTCTATGGAATCTATGTACTAAAAAGTGAACAGAATGAGATCGCAGGAAATTATCTTAATGATAATAAGTATGGAATCGATATCAATGATTTTTCTTATAACAACAGCTTTTCAGGAAACTTGCTGTATAGCTGTTGTTTTAGCTTTTTTGGGAATACCCAAACTCATGATTCACAATATATAGATACAACAAATTTAGTAAATGATAAATTAGTATATTATTATACTTATGAAGTAGACCTAACATCAACCAATTTTACAAATGGAGGTCAGGTTATCCTCATTCAATGTAGTAATTCTTTAATATCAAATTTGAACATCTATAATACCTATTTATATTATTGTAACAACATCACTATTCAGTATAATGAAATTGCTAATAATAATAATATATATGGGATTGAATTCCAGGGTTGCTGGAATAACACAATCTCGGAAAACATCATTAAGGACAATTACCAGGGAATTTTTGTCAGTAGGGGACATTCTAATTTTATCTTGGATAATAATATAACTGGAAGTACAGGGATAGGGATAAAACTATCTCGTTCTGATAATAACTTAATAAGAGGAAATAGAGGAAATGAATGTTTATATATGTTTGATAGTGAAGATAATGATATCTTAGAAAACACCTTCAATAACAGTTATTATGGTATATGGGTAGATGTTTGTATTTCTAATACAATCAAGGGAAATATTTTGTGTAACAACTCAGATAATGGAATTTACATGCATGATTCTAATAATAATTTTATAACAGGGAATAGTATAAACAATAATGGCAGGGGAATATACCTTTCTGATTCAAATAATAATTTTGTAACAGGGAATAGTGTAAATAATAATAGCTGGCATGGTATCTATTTATATGATAGTGATTTAAACAACATATCAAATAATACGGTTAAGGAAAATGAGATCGGAATTGATCTATATCATAGCAATCACACAAGTCTCTTTGAAAATTCCATACAGAAATGTGATTATGGATTGTATATTCATGCTAGTCAAAATAATTCAATTTTTCAAAACTCATTTAATAACTCTGGTGTTCGTTTAAATGGAACCTATGAACAACTAATTTCGCATGATATTGACAAATTAAATACAGTAAATGGAAAATTCATTTATTACTATATAAATGAAACTAATTTAAATCCAAGCAATTTCTCGAATGTAGGGCAAATAATCTTAGTAGGATGCAATGATTCAATACTCTCAAAATTAAACTTAACTGCTAATTCACATGGTATTTCGCTCTACTACTGCCATGATAACACCTTTTATGAAAATCGGATAACAAATGAAACATGTGGATTATATTTACATTTTTCTTCTAATAATCTTTTCTACAATAATTCGTTTATCCAGAACTCTCGTAGTGCTTACGCTTTTCAATCCAATAATAATTATTTTAATAATAGTGTTATTGGAAATTATTGGAGTGATTATGACGGATTTGATCTTAACGGAGATGGAATTGGAGAGACACCATATATATCAGGCGGTGTTATTGATGAATTACCAATATGTAATAGATTTGATATCTATGCCCCAAATATTACTATCCTCGAACCATTGAATTTCCAAGAATATCGAGGAGAATTACCACATTATTCTATTGTTATTGAGGAATATATGTTAGATAATTTCTGGTATACTATAGATGGTGGTCAAAATAATTTTACTATTACTTCTTATACAGGAGATATTGATCAAGAACGATGGGAAATATTACCTTTCGGTAGAATTACTCTTACTTTTTATGCTAAGGATATGGCAGGGAATATCAGCTCTGCGGAGGTAACTATCATAAAAAAATCATCTGTAATCCCTGGATATAATCTAATTATTATATTGGGAGTCACTGGACTAATAATGTTATCAATAATCAAGCGAAAGTTTAAAAAGTTAGAATAATGTGAATGATTTAATTCATTTTTTTTTCTTTCAACTATAGATTTAACTACTTGAAAGAGTTATTTCCATAAATTTAGGTCTTTTAATTTAGATTTAATCTTTTTTGACAACCATTTTGGTATAAGTTTAGAATCTTTAAACCATTTTGATAAATTCTTCTGAAATTTTAGATTATCAAAGATAGTGTTCAATTCTTCCGGATTTAAATATTTCAAATATTTTTCCTTTATCAAAAACAACACCACTGAAGGATACCCACTTTCAAGCCTTTGAGCAATCTCCTCTTTTAATACTTTTTTTGCCAACGGATCTCCAGCTTTTATGAGCGCTTTTAACAATGGAAAGGCTAAATTTCGATGCAAAAGACGAGTATCGTAATTATTTTCATACCATGTTTGAATATTTGAACAATGTCCCCAAAATTCTGTTTCAGGAGATATGTGAAATCTTTGAAGTCCCACTCCATGCATTGAACCATTAAGCAATTCTGCTGCTTCATCGATAGATTCAATTTCATCATATTTCTTGAATCCATTATGTGTAAGATTCAATAATAAATACTTACAATGATTAAACAATTTCCCACCAACATAAATATTGGATTTGTTATTTTCTAATCTCAGAATTAAGTGGTTATTTACCATGAATTCTTGCCAGTCTTCTATATCTGGACTTCTTTTTAATTCTATTGGCTTTGGTACAACAATTATTTTTGGAGAAAGCCCTTCAATTAAAGTTACTGCTAAATTTTCAAAAATAGTTTCAGCATCTGATTTATCAATTTGTGTTTCTTCCTCATTTTCTATACAATTAGCTCCAATTATTACTATTGGAATATCTCCAGCTTCTTTTCTTAATATTCGAACATTTTCAAGAATATGTGCTAAAGAATTAGCATTATTAATATCATATATTATTACACCACCACTGGCACCTCTACAATAAGTGGGGACTAAAAATCTGAATCTATCCTCCGCTCCCATATCCCATATTTGAAATTTTACATTTTTACTGAGAGTGTTCACCTGTCTAACAAAAAAATCTACTCCAATAGCCATTCGACGGTCATTATTAAAGAGATTATAACAAAAATTCCTCGCAAAATATGATTTTCCTTCAGATTCATCACCAAGGAGTACTATTTTAAAAGTAAAATCATATAGTGCCATTAGATGTAAAAACCAATTATTGATGAAATATATTTCCTAAATTACGTAAGAAATTTCCACTTTTTTTTATAAAGAGTTAAATTTTTAATCTAAATCACTCAACCCAATATATGACAAATCAATCCGTCCTTATAAATCTCACATTTCGCCGTTTTTTCACATGACATAAAGGAATTTACATCAAACCTATAGTAATGTTGGGTTTCCTTTTTAAATTAAAGATGATAAATACTTACTATGGACGATATAAATATAGGTGTTTATAGAGAATTACAAAAACATCTTGATAAAATGCCCGTTGGATACCCTGCTACTGAATCTGGCTTAGAATTGAAGATATTAAAATTTATATATACTCCAGAAGAAGCCCAGCTCGCCTTAAACTTAAATTTCCAAGCTGAGCCATTAAAAAAGATATATAGGAGAGTTAAAAAAACAGGCATCTCGATAGAAGAACTTGAGGAAAAGTTGGATACCATGTATAGAAAAGGTGCAATTAATTTTGGTAAAAGGATCGAAGAGGGTAAAGAAATAAAGTATTATGCAACTGCACCATTCGCAATAGGATTTTATGAGTATCAACTAAATCGTATGACAAAAGAATTTGCTAAAGATGCACACGAATATATAGAAACCACATTTATTAAAGAGGAATATAATAAATCAGGGGTACCACAATTGCGCACAATTCCTATTGAACAGAGTTTAGAACATGAATTGTCAGTTTCAAGTTATGACAATTTTAGAACTATGATTGAAAATATTGGAGAACCAATAGCTGTAGCAAACTGCATATGCAGAACAAGTATGGACCTTCTTGATACTCCATGTAAAAAAACAAATCTACGAGAGTCTTGTTTTTCATTTAGAACAGCTGCCAGATTATATATTGATCAAGGTTTTGCCCGGGAAATTACTAAGGAAGAAGCTCTTGAAATTGTGAAAAAAGCTGAAGAAGATGGTTTAGTATTGCAACCTGGAAATTCACAACGACCGTTTGTTCTGTGTACGTGTTGTGGGTGCTGTTGTGAAATTCTTACAAGCGAGAAGATGATTGCTGAACCTGCTCAATTTTTTGCTACGAATTTTTATGCAGAAGTAGATCAAGATTTATGTATTGGTTGTGGAATTTGCGTAGAACGTTGTAATATGGATGCAGTACATCTTGAAGATGATATATCTCATGTTGATAAGACAAAATGTATCGGGTGCGGAGTATGTGTACCTACTTGTACGGAAGAGGCAATAAAACTCTATAAAAAAGAACAGGAAATTGTACCACCCATAAATACTATTTCCACGTATAATGCTA
>JAEOTH010000075.1 GCA_016839915.1 Promethearchaeota archaeon | reverse complement strand
TAAAAGTCATATTATTTAACATCTCATTTGTTATTTTATTAAATTTAAGTCAAGAAAATTTAAATTTTAAAATAGCAATAATTATTTTAATAAGAAAGTATATGACATTCACGATGGTTTAATATGAGTTCAAATATTAAAGTGTTTGTTGCTAATCCTGAAAACATTGATGATTTGAGGGAATTAACAAAACAGCTGGTTGAAGGGTTAGGGCAAGATTTTGATCCAAAACGATTTGATTGGGGAATCAGACGTCGTCTTTATGATCCACTTCAACGTCATGGAATTTTAATAGCTATTGACGAAGATTCCGATGAGATTGTTGGAATGATTATTGCTGAGTTAAGAATTGACCCATTTGGCTCATCGGAAGGTTACATTAAACAGTTTTTCCTGAAG
Organism: Promethearchaeota archaeon; assembly: GCA_016839915.1. GTDB lineage: Archaea > Asgardarchaeota > Lokiarchaeia > Sigyniarchaeales > SOKP01 > Loki-b32. The sequence continues at coordinate 15,217 of JAEOTH010000075.1, read as the reverse complement.
GAAAGGTATCGAAAGAAAGGAGCGGGGAGTCTTTTATTAGAAAAAGCATTAGAGCATTTAAAGAAGATTAAAGTTGAGAAAATTAGAGTGAACATTAAAGAGAGAGCAATAGAAGCTTCTAAGCTCTATGAAAAAATGAATTTCAAGAAAGTCTATGAGGTTTTAGAATTAGACCTAATTGATAAGGATTAGAAAAATTAAGAGTAATTTGAGAGAATGAGCTTAGATACTCCTTGGGTTGAAAAATATCGCCCTCAAGCATTTGATGAAATCGTCAGTCAGAGTATTGCTATAAACAACCTAAAAAATTTCGTAAAAACAACAAATTTACCTCATCTAATTTTAACTGGTCCTGCGGGAACTGGAAAAACAAGCACTGCCCTTATAATAGCAAGATCCTTTCTTAAAAAAGAACAATTTGATACTAATCTTTTGGAATTAAATGCTTCTGATACTGTAAGAATCGATTTTGTGAGAAGTACACTTAAAAATTTCGTTAATCAGACATTAATAAAAAATGGCTCATTAAAATTTGTAATCCTAGATGAGGCAGATAATATACCTGGGCAAGTTCAACAAGCTCTCAGAAGAATTATAGAAAAGACATCAAATAACATAAAATTCATACTTTTGTGTAATTATATCAATAGGATAATAGATCCAATTATATCTCGATGTGCAGTTTTCAGGTTTGTTAGTTTACCGAAAGAAAAAATAATAGAAAGGCTAAAATTTATTGCAGGAAAAGAGAAATTAAAAATACCTTCTGATGATACAGGAGAATTTTATGATCAATTATTTTTTATATCAGGAGGAGATTTAAGAAAAGCTATTAATGCTCTTCAAATGGCGGTTGCACTTGATCTTTTAGATAATTTAGATATAAATGAAATTCTAAAAATTTCAGGATTTTTAGACAATAAAACTTTAGAAATCTTAATAGAAGCTCTAAAGAATAGAAATTTTACAAAATCAAGGGAAATAATTGAGTCGATTGAAATTCTTGACAGTCGTAATTTCATTAGGCAAATTTTGGAAATTCTACCTTCAATGAATATAAATACTGAAAAAAATGCTAAATTAAAAACATTTATCGGAGAAATAGACTATCGGATAAGCCAAGGTGCAGACGAACAAATTCAAATTTCCGCGTTATTAGCAATGATCATAAAAAATATTCAATCTTAAGGATTAGTTAAAAAATTAAAAGTGGTTTAAGGTATCCGAATTTGAGTGAAGAAATTCCTATATGGCGTATTAAGTATCATCCCAAAAATTTAGACAAAGTTTATGGAAGGGATAAGGTTAAAGAAACCTTAAAGAAATTTATTCATCAAAGAAATTTTCCGCATTTTATATTTGTTGGTTCAAAAGGGATTGGAAAAACAACCATAGCTCAATTGTTTTCAAAAGAATTTCTTGATAAAGATTATAATGCAAATTTTAAATTAGTGTATGCAAATGTTCCTTTAAGTGAGGAGGAGAGAAAACAAGCGAGAGCGGATGCTTATGTTTCTACTAGTAAAATTGGAAGTATAGCTGGAAGAAGAATAACCACACCTGCTTTTATTCAAGCAAAAGTAAAACCTTTTGTTCAATTAAAAGTATTAGGAGAAGCCCCGTTTAAAATTCTTATTGTAAAAAATTTTGAAGCATTAGGCTCAAACCAACAAGGTTTTAGAAGGTTAATGGAAATCTATAGTAAAAATTGTAGAATGATTTTAATTACGACTAAAATTTCAAGTATAATTGATCCGATTGTTAGTAGATGTCAAATTATTTTAGTATCCCGAGTGAAATTAGATAAATTTAAAAAGCTGATTCTAGAAATTGCTGAAAAGGAATCTTTAAAAATTTCAGATGACTGTATTGATGTTTTATATCGAATTTCAGAGGGAAAAATCTCGAGAGCAATTGATCTCTTACAGTTAAGTAGTATTACGGGAAATAGCATTAGTATTGAAAATTTGTACGAAAATGCTCAGAAATTTCATAATGATCTTATTAGAAGCCTTCTATTAGTAGCAATTAAAGGAGACTTCCCAAAAACTCGGGAATTAGCACGAAAAATCCTTTCGAATTATAAATTTAATGCTCATGAATTATATAAACTTTTGCTTCTTGAAATTAACAAATTACCACTAAGTAAATTTACTAGGATTAAATTAATCAATTTAATCGCAGATTCCGACTTCAGGACACTTGATAGTAGAGATATTGATATCCAAATATCCGCTCTTTTATCAAAAATTTGTCTATTCTCAGGATACATGTAATGGTGTAAAATTAATGACAAGTAAAGATTCAGATATGCCATGGGTTGAGAAGTATCGTCCCAAAAGTATTAAGGAAATGGCTTTACCCACTGCTAGGCTTGGTAATCAAAGAGTAAAACTAGATGAAGAATTGACGAATTTTTTAAACCATTTCTTCGAAGAAAGAAAACGTATTAATAAAGAAAATAAGGAAATTCGAGAATTTAACAGAACTGTTATTGAAAAAGAGCAAAAAGATGAACAACAAATTCCTTCTGATAAAGCCGCAGTTCTATTAGAAGGACCACCTGGGATAGGTAAAACATCCATAGTTTATGCACTTGCTAATGATTTTAATATGGAAGTAATAGAAACAAATGCTTCTGATACACGAACAAGGAATGCTTTAGAAAATAAATTGAAAGAAACTACTAAATCTCGTGGAATTATGGATTTTATTACCGAATCAAAAGAGAAACTAATACTTATTGATGAAATAGATGGAATTTATGGAGTTCAAGATAGAGGAGCTATACCAACTGTAATTAATTTAATTCAGAATACACAATTCCCCATTATAATGTGTTCTAATGAATATAAATCGAATCTACAACCACTTTATAATAAGATTAAAAGGTTTGAGGTTCATCCTTTACCCAAAAAAGAAGTAATTAAGATTGTACAGAATGTTCTAAAGAAAGAAAAAATTACAACTCTTAAAAATGAGGATTTAGAATTAATAATAGATAAAAACAACGGTGACTTGAGAGGAGTAATTAACGATATTCAAGGAATTGGTCAGGGTAAACTAGAGGGTGATGTCAGGGAACTAATACTGAGCCTACATCGTGATACTTTAGAAGAAATTTTTACTTTAATTAGAGATTTATTTAAGGTATCTTCTTTAAGAGAAGCTCGAAATTTAACTGATAAATCTGATGTAGATTATAACTTCTTGTATAAATGGATTAATGAAAATCTCCTTACTTTTATAAAATCGAATAGAGAACTTGCCAATGCTTTTGAGAACCTATCGTTAGCAGATGAAATTTTCGGGAGAATTCGGACTACTCAGTATTGGGGATTACTACCGTATTTTTTCGACCTTTTTGCGGGAGGTGTTGCACTCTCTAGAAAAGAAACACCATATTCAAAGGGATTCCAAAGAGTTGTATTTCCTCGGTATGCTTCTGGAACTTATTTTTCTTTAACGAATGTTGAGAAAGAATTTGTCGAAAAGATCAAAAGAAGATATGAAATCTCTCAGATTGATTTTATTCAAGAATTTCTTCCTTTTTTAAAGATTCTATGCGGAGCTTCAAGAAAGCAGCTCAAAAATGTAAGTGATTGGTTAGAATTAGATGCAAAAGAAAAAAAATTATTAAAATAAATTTTAAATGTTTTGAAGAAACAGAAGTTAAGAAATTTCAAATTGTAATAGTAAGAATATCATCTTTTTTTAGTTAATCTCCAAAAATGAGTAATTGAATTATAGAGAAATAATAAGGCACCGCTTAACTAAATTAAAAATTCTGATTCAGGTTAATTTGAAATTCAATGATATTAATCGAATTTGAACTTCTCTCATATCGTTGTGCTTTTCTTCTTTTTATTGGGGTTGAATTAATAATTATATTTTACCTAAAATATTATAAATATTAAAACAAGGATATAATGTAATAAACAAAATTTTAAATGAAAAAAATGTCTGAAACCGAGTTTGCTGATGAACAAGAATCTTTTAGATCTACAAGATCACAATATACTTTGGAATTAACTGGTGGTGCTATTTTTGCAGCTCTATCAGGTGTATTTGCATGGATGGCATCTCTATTAGCGAGAGCAGGTATTGGAATGGCTTATTTTGATCCCATTTCTATAGTATGGGTATTAGCACTTTTCATTTTTGGGCCAATTGCAGCTCTTTTAAGTAGTGGTGCAGGGATGTTTTTACTTATGCCATTTGATCCATTTGCTCCTATTGGCCCGATAATGAAATTCGCTGCGACCATTACATTAATTTTAGTCTATATAATTGCTTTAAAATTATATAGAAGAGAACTAGGAGTTACTAAGTGTGAAAAACTGAAACCGATTAAAACATTTCTCATCTTAGGATTTATAGCTACGGGGATTAGGATTGGAGTTATGGTTATATTAAACATAATTGTGTATTTAGGTTTAGGGTACGCAGTAGAAGGTTTAGGAGCGTGGCTAGTTACTATAACAATTCTAAATGCTGTCCAGAGTATCTGGGATCTTGCAATCCCTTATGTAATCGTATTTGGATTAAAAATTGATGAAAGATTTAAAATCTGGTAAAAATTTTTTATTTAACTTTTTTCTTTTTTAAAAACATAAGAACTTATGATTTTAGAGAAGGAATGAAATCCTTTATGAAAAAAAGAGAACTAAAATTCGATGAAAGATCTAATTTTTTTGAAAGATTATTTAACTTTAAAATTTAAGATTAATTTTCATTGATATGAAACTAACACAAGATATACAAGAATTTTTACTAAATGAAGCTTTAGAACGATTTTTAAGATATGTAAAGGTTTGGACTACATCAGATGAGAGTGTAGAAACTGTTCCCTCAACAAAAAACCAATTAGATCTTGGAAAGTTGTTAGTGGAAGAGTTAAAAGAATTAAAGGTTGAAAATATTATTCATGATGAATATGGCTTTGTTTATGCAAATCTTCCACCAAGTAAAGGTCTTGAAAAGGTAAAACCTATTGGTTTTTTAGCACATGTGGATACTTCCTCTGCAGTTAGTGGAAAAGATGTAAAACCTGTAATTCATAGAAATTATGATGGAAAAGAAATAGAATTCACTCAAAATAAGAACTTGGTGTTAAGCACTAAGGATTCACCTAATTTGGAAGAATATGTAGGTCTTAATATAATTACATCTGAAGGAAATACATTATTGGGTGCTGATGATAAAGCGGGTGTTGCTGAAATAATGGCTGCGTGTGCTGCTTGGAAAAAATTTGATGATTTAAAACATGGTCCAATAGTAATATGTTTTACTATAGATGAAGAAACTGGCTTAGGAATTGATAAAGTCGACATGAAAAAGCTTCCAAAAATTTGTTATACTGTAGATGGTGGTGAAATGGGTGAATTAGAATTCGAGTGTTTTGATGCGTGGTTAGCTCAAATTAAATTTATAGGATTAAGTGTTCATCCCGGATATGCAAAGAATAAAATGATCAATGCAATACAAATAGCTGCTAGGTTCTTCAGTGAGCTTCCCGAATCTGAAACTCCCGAACATACAGAAGAAAGGGAAGGGTTTTTCCATTTAAGTAAATTGCAGGGTAAAGTAGAGGAAGCTACATCAAGAATTTCAATTAGAGATTTTCTAGAAAAAAATAACAAAAGGAGGAAGGATTATTTAGAAAATTTAAAAAAGGTTTATGAAATCCGCTATCCTGGCTTAAAAATTGAAATTGATTTTAAACATCAATATCAAAACATGTTTACCTATATAGAGAAAAGACCAATTGTTGTTGAATTAGCTAAGCAAGCGATTGAAAAAGCGGGATTAGAAGTTAAGATTCATCCTATAAGGGGAGGCACAGACGGAGCTCGGTTAAGTGCAAAAGGAATTCCTACACCAAATATCTTTACTGGAGGCCAATTATTTCATTCTAGAAAAGAATATATCCCCACTTTAGCTTTACAGAAAGCTACCGAAGTCTTAATAAATTTAGCTGAATTATGGTCACATCAATAACAGGTATACAATTTTATTTTTATTTATTCAATCTTTTTATAGTTGCTAAGGCTATATTTCCTTCTAAATTTACACAATCCTTGTATCGATCATCTCTCCAAGAAATATTCCATCCTTCAAGAGGATTATAATAACTATAAAAAATTACACCGAATTTAACATTATTTTTACTACATATTGTTGCCAAAACATTAAGTTCTCCATTTTCTATTGATATACATCCCTTTTTTTGTAATGTTAAAATTTCTGGTTTATTAATCTGATAGAATGCTTCCTTACAGTAATTTTTCCCAATATGGTAGTTTTTAGCTCTTTTTTTTGTTTCATCTATAATTATTTCAACAATTTCTTTATTTAATTCAACTTCTTCATTTAGTTTTCTCCCATAATGTATAGATGTTCCATCTGGGCCAAAACCGTGCGTAGGAATAAGATAGTCAAGTAATTTTACATTTTCACCTATTCCCCATGATCCACAAACAAGAAGTATTAATTTCGCTCCACAATAGATCAAATCTTCTGCTATTGATGCCATGGGTGAAGCCCCCATGGATGGTAATAATACAGAGATAGGAATGTCATTATATTTTCCTCTGTGGAGGGATCCACCACCATAAGGATGAAATGGTGTTAACCAATCTGAATCTTGTAAATTAGTAATATCTTTTAAGTAATTCAATAATCCTTTAGAAAAAATAATCATCACATTTGGATCGACTTCAAAGTCCTCTATATTTTTATTACTAGCTACCATAGCTGCCTGGACTACTTCTTTAGAACTAAGACAAAAATTATTTTTCATGTTTTTAAACACCTCAAACAACCAATAATCCAAATTATTTAATTGTTTAGGTATCCTTAAGAAATAATCCTTGATATCAAGATTATTTCTTAAGAATCTTAGAAAAATCAGTGATAGTAAATACAATAATACATATAATCAACAGAACTGAAATATAAATAAATGCCCATGTATAGGAGAATAAATCATATATTAATCCAAAAATAAGAGATTCTGCCATAGAAATAAGCCCTATAGATAAATAATAATATCCGTAAGCTCGACCTCGTTTTCGTTTACCTGCTAAATCAGCAATGTAAGCTCTCGATATGGGATCTACAGAAGCTTGGTAAAAGCCGTACATGACAAATATTATGATAATCATTATCAGTGAAAATATAGAAACATCTACAGGGACTGCTAAAACAAGACATGATATAAGAAGAATACCTAATCCCACATTAATGACTTTTTTTCTCCCTATTCTATCAGATAATATTCCAGTTATTGGTGAAAATATAGCATAAACAATATTACTCATCATATACAAGATTGGTATGAAGAATATTAAATCAACAAAACCCCCAGCTCTAATTTGAAGAAAAGCAATGTCTAAACTAGCAAATTCAATTACACCTAATATAATTATGAGTTTAATGAAATTTTTACTTAATTTCTCTACTTTTGGTTTTTCACCCGGAGTCCCGAGTTTTTCTTCTAGCTCATTCGGATTTACATCTTTTATCGTAAATATAAGAATTATTGCAAAGAAACCAGGAATAATTGAGAGAAATATTATTTGAGAATATGTCCAAGTTAAAAATAAGAATAAGAATGCTAAAAATGAACCTACAACTGCCCCTAAGGTGTCCATAGCTCTATGCATACCAAAGGCCTTTCCTTGTTCTTTAGCATAATAAGATATAAGAGTATCTCTTGAGGATGTTCTCAGTCCTTTACCAAAACGATCAACAGCTTTTACTCCTAATATATAACCCCAGGAAGGACTAAATGCCATGAATGGTTTAGAAAGATTTGATATCGAATAACCAGCTACTACAAATGGCTTTCTTTTGTTTATTCTATCACTCATCCACCCAGAAAATCCTTTTAATATATTTGATACTGCTGTTGTCAACCCTATTATTAAGCCTAGAATTATTCCAGTTCCACCAACTTCTAAAATAAAGTATGGTAATATACTTTGAATCATTTCACTTGAGACATCAGTAAAAAAAGACACAAGTCCCATTATAAAAACCGGAACTGAGACTCCTAAAATAAGTTTTATACTACGATGAGAGCTATCTTTTTCTACCATAATTTAATAAATTTTTTTATAGAATAAATATAATAAAAATAATTGAATAAAATAAATTGTGATTCCAATGTCAGATGAAGAAAAGACTTTAAATGTTATTGATGAGACGATTCAAGCGGCTGAATCAAGTTTTAAGGAATTCATCGATGTATTAGAAACTTCAAGAACTGCATTACTAACACTCGAGAGCGATAAACTAGAACTTAGTAAAGAGAAAGAAAAACTTGAAAAAGAAAAAATATTTTTAGAGAAAGAAAAAAATTCTTTAGAAACTGAAAAGCAACAGTTAGAATTAGATAAGAAGAAATTAGAAGAAGAAACAAAAAAGCTTGAACTTGAGAAGCAAGAAAGGGATCAAAAAATAGGGTCATTAACAGAAGAACAATTAAAATTACTAGATGAATATCAAAAACTTAAGGTTGAATTAGCGAAATTTATGAAAGCTGCAGAGGAAGCAGAAGGAGCGGAGTATAATTTTGAGAGAGTTCGTGCTTTATTGTCAATATATACTGTATTAGTTTCGGAGATATGGGCGGGACAAGCCCATTACAGGATACTCCTTACACTACATGGAGATAAAGAAGTAATGACTAGAGATGAGTTGAAAACTACTCTAGGGATAGGTGGTGCCTTTGTATTGCATTCAGTACAAGAATTGGCTAAAGTAGGATTAGTAGAGTATGATATGGAGACAAGTAGAGTTAAATTGATAGAACGTCTATTCCCCAAAAAAGCATTAGAGGAAAAGAAATAGATGTTTTTATATTAATTTTTTGGCTTGAGAACCTCAGGATCTTTAACTTCTAATCCTGCATTTACTCCAAAATCATCAATAATTATGGTTTCTTTCTTTTTATCAAAAAGTTTCAATTTAATTTTTGAATTTATACTTTCAGCAATATGACCAGACATTATTCCTTCTTGAGGAGCTTTTAATAGACCAGAACCAATCCCTTTTTTCGCAATCTCAAAATCAAGGCGATATTTCTTATCTTCTACAATGATATGAAGAAGGTTTGGATTTATTTCCAAAGATTTAACTTTTGCTCTCGTATAGGTTGCAAATTTATAGAAGTTCCCTTCGTGCCATAATGCGCTCAAAAATCCATTAAAGTTCATTCCAAGGAATGGAATTTTCGCAATTGAAAACATAAAAGAGAGTTTTGGGTTAGAAAAATGATTTGATTGTGTCCAAATCCAAGCACTTGGAAATGATTTTCCCCAATCTTTTTCAATATAGCCTTTTCCTTTGTCAAAATTAATACTTTCTTCGTTAATTATGAGATTTCCTCGAATTTCATGGTTCATACTCACCATCCCATGATAGGTTTCCATAATTGGTATGTAAGAAAACCATCCCATTACTCCCGGTTGCAAAAATTTTTTTGGCCAAAGAATTGGTTCAATATATTCAAGATCTCCATTTATTTTACAACCAGCTTGATCTATATCAATATGGATACGATCTAGCGAGAAATAATTTTTACCAATTCGAATTTCATACTTCTTGTCAGAAAGATTTTCAAAATCCTCTAAGGAAAATTTAAAATAATCTACTGTTGCATTAACTCCATCTAAATATTGAATAAAAGCATGGGAAGTTTGTTCTTTTTTATTTAATGCTATAGTTGGAATAATCGCATAAATGTGATCTGCTGAAGCATCTACGATTTTATTATACCAACCTTCAAAATAGAACTTCTTTTTTAAATTTCCCTGAAATACATTAGGTCTACTTCTTTTTCCCATAATATCCCCATTTGATGATCAAATTTCACTTTATAAATAGTTTTTTGTTAAATAAAAATGAGATTCATTCATCATAAATTGTTAAAAATTTAAGCATTTTTAGTAAAAGGAGTAATTTTGTTATTCCCCGCATCTTTATCTTACGAGTTAACCACTGTTTCGCAACTTTTAGTAATGAAATTCTATTCATGGCAAAACCAAGAAAAGTTTGCGTATCCATCTCCAAAAATGCATTCCATCCTACAACTTTCTTTTTCAAATTTGACCTTGGCTTATTTGGAATGCTTTCCACTCTCACGGTTCCATAATCAATTACAATTAATGCTGCAAATTTTAAATTCGAAGCATTAAGTAGTATTTTAGTTTTAGTATTCTTAAATTCTTCTTTAAATTTCTGATTTTCATTTAGAGGGATAAGAATGCTATTGAGGAGGCCTGCAAAGCCTCTAACCTTCTTCTCGTCTTTTTTAGTTTCTCCCATTGGTTCATAACTCCTTTTTCTATTTTTTATTTGGTGAGATGTAAAATCCAGAATCAGATATATCGTTTGGATCAAAGGCTTTTTTAATTTTTCTTAACCAAATATGATAATTCGACATATGAGGTCCGAAGAGTTCATGCATACGATTTCCTTCTACGAAAAATGGTGCACCAAGATGTTTAAGTAAGTCTAATTGATTACTCTTTTCCATATATTCAGCCATTCCATTAACACTGTTTTCATCTGTTTGATCAAAAAAAGTTAGGGCTTCTAAATGAAAATAGTGCCCAGATTCATAAGAAGTCATCCATGCACCTTCTCCGAAATCATTGGCAATTACACTTTTCTGAATATATTTTTTCTTTAATGGAACGTTCATGGCAGCACTGCGAAGACATACTGATGCTGTATCTGCTCCCCCTTCTGCTGATTGGAATCCCCCAGTAGCTATAAAACCATGTAATCCCAAATTTGAACGAAGAGCTTCAGCATAAAATATTGGATCAGGAGTATACAATGTTCCAATAATATTCTTTAATTTTAATTTCTTTAATAAAAATTCCATTACTTTTTGTTTATATTCAAATTCTCGTTTGGTGCGAGCAGCTATTAATACAACTAATGGAGCTTTCATAGTTCCTAATGCCAGTTTATCCATCAATTTTTCAATAGAATTGGAAAAAATAGCCATTATAGCATAATTACACAAATAACTGCACATAAAAGAAATCTCTTCTTCTTCCACTCTCAATATAGCATCTTCAATTTTTTTAAAATTCTCACAATCCATTATATATAATTTCATAAAATTGGGAATTTTAAAATCATAGTTAGGAGAATTTCCTTCAATAATAAAATCTGTATTACAGGGATAAGGAAAAAGTTTTACTGCAACTTTAGTAAATACCCCAAGTCCAGATTTTGTACCTGCCCAGCCTCTCATTATTCCTCTGAGGCTAGGACCAGGACCATCTCCATGATACCAATCAGGATTGTTCTTTAAACCATAAGATCCTAATTTCATAATTTCTCCATCGGGTAATATCCATTCTACAGCTAAAACATTTCTTGCACTATGTCCTGTAGAAGGAGACGTAAATCCAGGGCCATTCATCGATGTTGAACTAGCAAGAGGAGATACTTGCGGGCCAGCTCCAGGCATATGGCAGTTGAGGTTAAATTTCATTATTTCAGCTTGTAACTGTGCACCACTAACATAAGGTTCAATTATAGCATAAAGATTTTTCGTATCAATTTTTATAATTTTATTCATTCTTCTAAGGTCAAACACAATACAATTATCTGTGGAAGGTTGATTCCAGGGTCCCAGTCCAGTAGATTGCGCTTTAAATTTTATTGCATATGTATTACATAACTTGATTGATTTTTGAACTTCCTCTGTAGTTGAGGGTAAAATAACTGCTTTAGGGACAGGAGAGAAGGGAATTGGCTCTTTTTCCTCCATATAATTAAAGATTTCGGTACACCAGTTATAAGCGTAAACATTTGTTATAACTTCACCATCATCAATATTTTCAGCACCTACAACATCCTGAAATTCTTTAAGAATCTCTTTTTCTAACATCTTTACCTCACACCCGCAGTTGCTTGCTTTGATTTTTCATTCTTTAGCCCTAAAGCCATTAATATTAATTCACTTATATCGTAATATTGTAAATTAGAGTTTCTATCTTTTATTCCATCTTGTAGATTAGTAGAGCAAAATGGGCAAGAAGATACTAGAATATTGGCTCCTGAGTCTTCTGCTTCGGCTATCCGTGTTTTTGCTGTATTTAAAGCCATCTCTGGAAAAGCAGATTTCACGCCAGCCCCAGCTCCGCAGCAATAAGCATATTCTTTAATTCGTTCCATTTCTATAAAATTCAATCCACGAATTTTTTTTAGAATATTTCTTGGAGCATTATAAATCCCCTTAGCTCCCGTCCTCTTGGGTTTTGGAGGGATATTAATTGATACAAATGGCATTAAAGGAACGATATCACCATCCCACTCTTCATATCTTTCCGCATTTCTGCCTAAGTGACATGGATCATGGTAAGTAACTGTAAGTGGAACCTCTTTTGTTAGTTCTAAACTCCCCGATTCAATCAATTCATCAAAAAGTTCTACTGTATGTAAAACTCGGAAATCATATTTTCGATATAAAGGATAATCAACCTTAAAAGTATCATAACATCCTGCACAACTGAAAATAACGGTTTTTATCCCTTTGGACTCTATTATATCCAAATTCTTATTAAGGATTTTTTCAAATGTATTAACATCTCCAGTACGTAATATAGGACTTCCACAACAAAACTCATCATCTTGTAAAATATTGAATGCAATACCTGCTGCTTTCATGATACGAACTGCTGCTATTGCCATTTCTTTTCTTCTATAGGATGATGTGCATCCAACAAAATACAGAAGTTTTGCGTTTTGATCAATCTGAACATCATTAGGTAACCATTCGAGCCTCTCTTCATGAGGTTCATTGTAAGGATTATTATATCTTTTTATAGATTCAATATATTGTTGTTGTTTTGGCATTGGTCCGTATCCCAAAGAAACTAGTTTTTCTCTGAGCTTTACAATAATTTCAAGAGGTTCTAAAGTATTTAGGAATTTACAGGATACAGCACAACCTCCACATTCAGTACATTTGTAAACAATATCCGCTAATTCTTGAGACGGTTCCAATCGTCCCATTTCTAATGCTAAAGCTATTATTATACGTCCTCCAGCACTGTATGAATGAAAGTTAAACATATCTATTGATGGACAAATTGTAGCATATTTTTGGCTTTTTATTTGTAATTGTGGTATCCATTTACATATAGAGCATCGGACACAACGTTGTATCATCTTTTTATATTCTTGCTCATTCAAGAATGTAAAAACTCCCCTTTGTATAAAATAAAACTAACAAAAATTTGATTTTAACAGTGAAATAATTAAATTTTTAATCAAATAAATTAATAACGATTAAGAAATTCATGTTATGTTCTAAAAGATTTCTGGGAATGAGTCATTAAATTGAGGAGAAAATTATTTTATTTGAGAAAGTTTTTCCCAAAATTCTTTTATACTCCACTCTCTATTTGTCTTTATATTAAAGGCAATTTTTCTCAGGATCTCTCTTATTCTTTCAGAATTTAGATAATGAAAATTGGGAGTTATGGCACACACCATAAATGTTCCCTTTCCACTTTTAGGAGCTATTACTAAATTTTCTTCTATTTTATCAATTAGGGCATAGGCATCAATTAGATCTTTAACTATCCTCATAATAAATTGGTTCTTCTCTAGAACTTGTTCAAATTCATATATCTTTATTAGAGTAGAATATAGTTGGGTTGTAAGTTCTTTAAGATTAAGAGAGGGGATTAAATTTTTAGGAAAATATTCTAATATTATAGGTCCTTTTCCATCATCCCAACACATATGAAAAATATAGTAAAAATCTGCTTTACTAAGAGTATCCAGAGATGGTTCTTCAAATTTTAAAATTTCTTTAAGTTTTTCCTCAAGCAATTTAGAACTCTTTTTAATTTCTCTACTTTCCTTAATCCTTTTTGAAATTTTTTCTAATAACGCTTGTGGGCTAAATGGTTTAGTAATGTAATCATCTGCACCAAGCATTTTTCCAAATCTCACATCATCGGGTTGAGTTTTTCCAGAGAGAAAGAAAAAAGGAATTCTTGACCACTCTGTATTTTCTGACACTTTCATATAAAAATCGTATCCATCCATTACAGGCATTAAAATATCGCTTATTATAATATCAGGAGGATGATCTAGGCTTGAAAGGACTTCCAGTGCATTTTTTCCATTATAAGCCGTTGCCAATTCATAATCATTCATCTCTAAAAATATCTTGAAATTCTTAACAAGTATTTCATCATCTTCTACTAAAAACACAAGGGGTTTCATAATTAAAGACACACTTACATGATGTTGAAAATATCAATACTCCCTTATAATAAAATTAGATATATTTAACATTTATGAAAACGAAAATGAGTTCTAATTCCATTCTAATTGTTCATTTCTTAAAATATTCAAATTTTTAAATCAAAGTTTATTCATCAAAACACAAGACTCCAGGATTTAAGACATTATTAGGATCAAAAATTTTCTTCACCTTTTTCAGTGAGGTCTGGGTAGAAGTTTCATGTCTTTTATATACTTCAGTTGCCCATAAACCATAAGGTCGATTAAAAAAGGCACCTGAATCCATTAATTGAATACTTGTATTTAAAAACTTTTCTTTAACATCTAAAGTTTCTTCTTTATTATCAGGATTATAATAAATATCAAATTCACAATGATAAGATGTACCTTGGTTAATTGCTTGAATGTAAATTCCTATATTATTTAAAAATTGCTTCTCAACTAAAGAGATTAATTCTGCAATTCTTTCATAATTTGAAATAAAAAAAATATCTTGATATCCTCCACTCAATCGCAATCTCCAAGGATTTTTGTCGGCTTGGTTTATAAACTTTAAGATATCATTTTCATTTATAATATTACACTCTTTTAAATCAGGATGTTTCTCTCTCAGGATATCCTGAATATCTCCTTCGAGATAAGATATTCTATCGTTAGCAAGGTCACCTTTTCCTGATATAACAATTATTAAATTCCATTTAGGTAATTCCTCAGTTAATTTTGTGATTTTTGTTGAATTTTCGTTAATTAGACAGGCTAAATTGAGATTATTTATAATAAAAAGCTCATCACTCAATCTATATTTTAAAATTTCATATTGAAACTTTAATAGTTCTTCGATATTATCTGCCTGAAGATGGAACACTTTTTGAATTGAAGGAAGTAATTCCAATTTTATTGTAGCCCAGGAAACAATTCCAATACTCCC
>JAEOTH010000074.1 GCA_016839915.1 Promethearchaeota archaeon | reverse complement strand
TCTGAATTGGAAATACAAGTCTGATTGACGCATAAAATTAATTTTTTAATTGTTTTTGGGAGTTCTACCTTTTTCTTCTCAATTACTTTATAGTTTTCAATCAAGGAAATAGTGGCATTTGGAGATAAGATAGATATCTGCTGCATTTGAGTCTCATTTAGAAAAACGTTCTCAATTTTAATGATATCTTTCGTTTGGTATTTTTTTGAAGAAACATTAACTCCTATTGTCATTAAATTTTTTGATTCATCGATACCTGTAAGATTAAGAATGGTGACAGCATACCCCGCATCAATATGATCAATAACGGTTCCCTTAGATATCTTATCAATTTTTAATTTTTCTTCTAACATTTTCATTAAAAAAATATCTTAATTGAAAAAATTTATGATAATTACTTTATAATAATGAAATTGAAATAAAAAATAAAATTGTTGAAACACAAAAATTAAAAGTTAAATTATCATCAATTTCTAGGTCCAAATAATCTAATAATCCAATGGTCATCATTCCAATAATAGGAATTATTAATATCGTATAAATATTGAAATTGTAATAATTTCTTAATATATATAATACTATAACTCCTGAAAAAAGGGCAGCACCCATACCAGCAATTAATCCTTCATAAGTTTTATTTGTTTTTCTAATTTTTCTACGACCTAATGTTCTCCCAATCAAATTAGCAGTTACATCTCCAAAAATGGACATTACCATTGAAGTACAGATGATTACTGGTCCAATTGGTTGAATTTTGCCAAATAATAATATTACAGAAAAACACCCAATACTCATTGAAATGTGAGGTCCTAACCTCATATGTAATTCTTTTTCACGTAATAATTGATTAACAGGTTTCAAAGGATAAATCTCAGGTTTTAATATTCTTACTATATCAGCTGTTAGTAAACCAATCAATGAAATCCCAACTAAAAAAACGACTAAATTTTGATTTAAAAATCCTGAAGTAAAATAAAAGAAAATTACTCCTAACACAACAAAATGGGTTAATTTCCTATAAATATCATATTTAAGTGGAAATTGAGTGATTGATGGAAGTTCAATATGAATGTATCTTATTTTTCTTTTCTTTACTCTATGTTTCTCTCGGGAAATGAAAAGATAAAATATTGGTAGAAAAATTAGGACAAATCCAGTCATTATTATATTGAAAGGAAACTCAATAAATTCTCTATTAGGGCTGTTAAATATATTTGTTAGGATTATATTTATAGTAATCGCGACAATAAAGACTATTGCATGAATCAAATTGTTAAAAAAAGCTCCTTGTTCTCCTCTTTTTCTCGCTAAATAGGTAATATAAAGAATAAATAGCCCAAACACGTAAAAATAGCATATAATTATTATTGAAAGAACATTCAAGAACAATCAAATTCATGAAATTTTAATATTTAAAAGATCCTTTTATTTTAAGATTTTCTTGAACTTAAAATTTAAAAAAAAATATAAGAAATTTCATTTAAAATTGAGATTCATCTATTTTTGGCATTTCTTTTGACTGTAAAGCTTTTTGAATTTGTTCTGTTGGTAATTCATACTCCCTTAATTCCCCATTCATATATTTTTCATACGCTAACAAATCAAAAAAACCATGACCACTAAGATTAAATAAAATTACTTTTTTCTCATTGTTTTCTTTGGCTTTTAATGCTTGATCAATCGTTTCATTTATAGCATGAGCACTTTCTGGAGCAGGAAGTATTCCTTCTGCCTTCGCAAATTGGAGACCGGCGTTAATTACCTCAGTTTGATGGTGCATTTTAGTTTCAATAATTCGGTTGTTACTTAATATTGAAATAATAGGCGCCATTCCATGATATCTTAATCCTCCTGCATGTATTGGGCTAGGGACGAACGTGTGTCCTAAAGTATGCATTTTTATTATTGGTCCTTTCATCGAAGAATCTCCAAAATCCCATCTATACTCTCCTTTACTTACACTTGGACATGCTCGAGGTTCCACACCAATTATCTTCATATTTTGATTTTGGCCCTCAATTTTATCTTTTGCAAATGGAATCATCAAACCTGCGAAATTTGACCCGCCTCCCATACAACCTATTAATATATCTGGCTTTTCAATACCGATTTTCGCTAGTTGGATTTTCACTTCCTGTCCGATAATAGTCTGGTGTAGAAGGACAAAATTAACTACGCTTCCAAGAGAATATTTTATTTTATCACTTCTCATACTATGCTCTAGAGCTTCAGATATCGCGATTCCTAAACTACCTGGATGTTCTTGATCTTGTTTTAAGAAATTCATTCCAGATTCTGTTAAATTAGAAGGGCTAGGGTAAACTTCAGCATTGAAAGATCTCATTAAAATTTTCCTACCCGGTTTTTGGAAGTAGCTTGCTCTTACCATGTATACAGTACATTTAAGTCCAAAGAGATTACACCCATATGCTAAGGCAGAACCCCACTGTCCTGCGCCTGTTTCAGTGACCAGTTCATCTAGGCCCTCTTTTCTTGCATAAAATGCCTGAGTAATAGCAGTATTAGGTTTATGAGAACCTGTAGGAGAACATGATTCATTTTTAAAAAAAATTTTAATTCTGTCTCCTTGCATTCCTAAATCTTTTTCTAATCGTAAAGCACGATGAAGAGGGGTAGGACGATATGTATTTGCAAAGATTTCCCTTAATTCATTAGGAATGGGGATTGTGGGATCTTGAGAGACTTCTTGCATTACACACTCTTTAGGGAATATAGCAAATGCCATTTCTGGAGGTGCTGGTCTCCCATCCATCGGATTGATTAAGGGCGTCATAGGAGAGGGTAAACTTGGCAAAATATTTACCCATTCTTTTGGAACCTCATTTGGTTGTAATAAGATTCTTCCATTATAGTAATCTACCATTTTAATTACCATTTGTATTCATTTTTTCCACATCTGAAGATGTGTATCATTAACTAATTGGATGTCAATATAATTAATGCGCATTTAGAAAGAGAAATTAATATTTTAAGGGAAAATATTAAAATGAAAAAACATGATTAAGAAATATCCAATGCAATTGGCTTTATTGCCAATATAGCCACTGCCAAGCTATATTTCTTAGAGTTGACATGAATAAAGAAAAGTATTAATCAAAGTATTTTGTTTTAAATATGCGATCTTATTTAAAAGTCTATTGATTTTGATGGTAATATGTTTTAATATTTAAGATTAATTAAGATTGTAGCTAACGATCTTCAAAAATTTTATAGAGATTTTTAGCTGCTATTCTCATAACTTTCACTGTCTTCATTAAGGTATCAATTATTGTTCCTGCACAAACAATTACTAATCTTCCTGCATTTGTTATAACGATATAACCATCCTGAGCTCGAACGATAATTTCGCTTAAATCTTCCTGAAATAAGGTTTGAATTGTTGATCTTCCTGTCATTAATAGGGCACTCGAGAGCCCACAGAATTGATCTCCATCAACATGATATTGTGGTAATGCGCTAAATGCAATTTGATAACCTTCTTGAGAGACAAGAGCTATAGCTTCAATATCGGCATTTGAAGTTATGAAAGTAATTTGAGGACTAATTTTTTCGATATCTTCTTGATTTATTCCTAAATCAGATCCAAATTGAATAAGACTACACCTTTAGTACTTTAAGATTTAATATATATTATTATAAATATAATAATTTTTATCTTATTATATTTTTATTTTTAAAACTTGCAGTTTATTTTGACCTTGAATTTAGTCAGATTCAATGTATTTATTTTCTAGTAGCACTATTATCTCATTTCTACTATAATATTTTTAAACGTATACTTTATTTAGTATTCAAAAGTAAATTTTAATACATAATAAACTTAAAAATACCTATTGATTTTTTACTTAATAAAAGTATTTTATACTTTATTTTTATAGATTCGAGAAATACAATTTGTTAATGAGACTAGATTATGATAACGACGCGAGAATTTATTAGTTATCAATATTCTCTGATATTTGGTTATTCTTCTCCAAATGATGTTATTGTTGGAGACGTAATTGGACCAGGGAGGCTTACAAGGAATAAAGTGAATGAACTTTCACAAGAAGTCATTAAATATTTATCAATGTATAATGCTATTCTGCGGGATTACACGGGAGCCGAGGTGTTTAGCATTGAATTTGATTTATTTAATGTTGATGAAAAAAGTGCCAGGGTTAATATTTACCCCCAATCCATGATCTTCATACCAGGAAAATTTAAGGAGTGTGAAAGTTTGTTGCTTGCTTTGAAACCTGAGACAGGAATTTTAGATATACACAAATCCAGAGAATCATTGAACAATATAAGCAAACTATTTTTTGAAGTAGAAGAATTTACTGAGCGCCCTGAATTAAATAAAGAAACTAAACAACAAATTTATAACAAATTTGCATTAAGATTCAATAAAAAACTTTATGGTGAACTAGTTGAAGATAAATGGAATAAGAAATTAATTGGTATAAGTAAAACATTACCAACAGAAAAAGAGATGTTGGATACCTATGCTAAGGTTATTTCTAATGTTGACATTTTATGGTATAAGAAACCTATGGAAATAAAACTATTGAATTCTAAATTTCAAAAGATTAAAAACTCATTCAATGGGCAAAAAGCAATTGAACATCTGAAGTTTTCAATATCTGAACCGAGTGTTAATTTTATTGTTGAGAAGACTTTAAATTTAGGATCAAATCTCATTAATTTAGCGAATACAGGTACTATCGATGAATCACAAGATGAAATAATCATTTTTATGATTAATTCTATCATAAAAAAATTAAAAGAATATAGTGATCCTCAATCAGCAGAATGGTTAATCTCTACCGTAGATAAATATATTATTGAACTACAGGGGTATGTAAATAAGTTTTTTGAATATTCTAAAAATTTTCTTAGTACAGGGGAAATGGGGGATCTAGATGAATTATTAGAGAAATTTGAATATTTTATATTAAATAAGGGGAAATTAGAAAATGAAAATTTCGATCTTATATGGAAAATAGCGAAAAAGTTTATCAATCAGGCATTAATTCAAAAAAGGAGTTTACGAATAATAGAATTAAGCTCGGTTTTTAATTATTTCTCAGAAATTGTAAAGAAAGGACTTAATCTGGTTAGATTGTCATTACCAAAATATCTTTCATATCGTCGATTAAAAATTTTAATAATAAAATTAATTAAAAAATCGTACGAAAAATTTAACTTAGAACAAAAGCCAGCAAAAAGTTTAGGGTATAAGTTAATCTCTAAATTTGAAACATTTCTTTTTAACAAAATCGCAACACATCCACTTGTATTAACAAAAAACCTTAAATTTAATGAAAAAGAATTAATTAAAGAGTTTAATTACTTAGTTGATAAGAATATCGATACGTTTTTTAATGAAATAGAATTAAAAATTGATGATTTAATTTCTTTTGCGGAGATCCAGATAGATATCAACGCTGAAATGATTAAAAATCACATTAATAAATTCAAGAAATTTTCAACAGAATTACATTATCTTATAAGCTATGTTTTAAGGCATTCTACAATAAATCGTTATATTAAAGAAGAACCTGATAAAGAAATTAGTGACCCTGTTAGCTTCTCAAATAGATTTTATAGATTTTTAGAAAAAAGGATAGGTGGAATAAATCTAGAGTGGAAGTATTATGTTCTAGATTGGATAAGAGATTATTCTAAGAAGTATCTGAAGCCAGAAGAACAGCGGGCATGGACATTGGAAGAAGTGTATAATGATTTTATAGAATATTTTGAAGCGAGAGAATCAAATGAGCAAAAAATCAAGAATTTTTTGCCATTTTTAGATGCATATATTGCAAAATTATCCAATCCAGAAGAAAAAAGCTTATTATTTGAATTTTATAAAAACTATGAACTTAGTATTGATATCAATACAGAATTTCCTAAGTATGTCAGAAATAATATTAAGAATGAGCTAAATAATTTAAATCCTCAACTAGAAAATACAAATCCTTCTAATTATTTTGTTCTGGATCAGGATGAGACATTTTATGATTATGTAAAAAATACAGAATTAAAATATTTTTCAAAATTAGTACCCAGACCATCAACGGTAATATTAAAACATATTTTAACAAATGAGGAAAAAGAGATATTTAACGGTGATCTTTTTCATGTAATTGATTTCAAATTCTGGCATAATAATGCTCGATTTGAATTATCAGATAATTTTAAGGAAGTTCATAGAGAATGGGTGAGAGAATTATGATTAGTGGTGTTAAAAGGAAAACAACAGCAGTAGAAAGTACTTTTAGATTTTTTCAAACTGTCGATTTGATAATTAACCATTTTAAAAGAGAAGCAGATAAAAATAAAATCTTTGAACTTGTTAGTCAGAAAACAAGTTTTAGTGATTTACTTATAGCTACTGCTACTATTCATATTTACCACAGTCTAGGAATCCGTGTTCAAAAGCTTAAAGATAAAGATAAATTTACTTTCGATTCAACTAAAAATTTAGAGCTCACAGAAAAAAAAGTCATTATTGATGAGCTAAATTCAATATTAGGTAATTCTTTAAACTTAGAAGTAAACCTTCTCAACAAGATAATTGATTTAGAAAATAGATTTATTTCTTTCTTGATCGAAGAAAGAAAGGAAGAAATTCAAGATATTCAAAAGGAGCAATTGTTAAAAAATCTTGAGGGCCAGATTGAACAAGAACTGCAAGAAATCATATTAAATTATCCACCATTTTACTTTTATGACTTAATAGGTGATTTAATTGGTCTAAATAATGAGATCAAAAAGGAAATCTTAGAAGAATCTGCAGCATTTAAGGATATATCTGTTGATTTAGAGAAAAAACTAGAATTGGAAGAAAAAGAAGATAAATTCATAGAATTAGCGACTTTAAATCGCCTAATAAATAAAATCCGAAGTGATTTTGAATTTAAATCATATAAAGAATTGCAAATTGAAGCGATGCCCGTAAGAATGATAAAAAGAAAGGTAATAGACTATAACTTTAATAGATTTCCTATTTCAATACCAGGTTTGAAGGTATTTCTAGAAGCGAATAATCTTAAAAAAGATCTTATATATAAAATTGAAAATGCTCTTAGAGAAAAAATTGACTATGATCAGTTTGAAAACAAAATTGTTAACTTTTTAAAATTTGCTCTAATTAAAAAACTAAAAGAAAATCCAAATGATTTTATCTACTTTTTACAAAGCATAAATGAATGTACTTTTGATGATGTAGTATATACCTTACAAAAATATGGTGTATATAATATTCTGCATCTCTTAAATGTAGACGAAGATCTTACAGCCAAAGTAAAAAAGAATATGGTTAGATACAATATAAAAAAGCTAGATTTTGTATCTTTAAATGATAGTAAACAAAACTTAATATATTTAGCAAATAAGGCGATTTCTGAAATCAATTTCCAACAAATCAAAGATTTTTTAGATAGATCGGATGATATCTCAGAATTTGATTTAATAGATATTTTAAGCCAAGATGGGAATAAAAATGAAGGTTTGCTGCAAATATTAGAAAAAAAAGCAGGAATAAATATCAATAACTTAAGACAGTATATTAGGAAAAAACAAGCTATAGATAAAGTCTTTTTGGATGATTTAAAATTAAAAAATTATTCTCATATAATATTTATTCTAGAATTTGAAGAGATATTGAATAAAATAGCAAAAGACATTTTCTTCTATATTTTGTCTAAGATTTTAAGACAACTTAGTAGAATAATAGAGTTATATTATAAGGTTTCTAATGATAGATCATTAATTTTACTAGCATTAAAGAAAATGGATGGGACAACAGAATCAGAAGCATGGGTAAAAATTAAACTTGAAGAATTGATTATCAAAAGATTAAATGAAAGACAGGAGGAATTAGTTATTGTATTTAATGCAAATAATCAACCTTTTTTAGTTAATGGATTTATACTAGCAAGATTAATTGAGATATCTTTAAAAGAAGCCTTTTCTGAATTAAAGAATAATATAAGCCCAATATATGGAGATATAGGATTAAAGCTTAAATCGGACATAATATCTCCGATTTCGTATTGTATTGGATATGATATAATTAAGAGAATTGAAAAATTTGAAGAAAGTCGTAAGTCTAAAGTAGAACAAATAATAGAATCTAAAGAGAAGCAAAAAGTGGAAAAAGCTAAAAAAATTCGTGAAGTCCAAGAATTGAGTACTTTGAATTGGATTGAGCGTAGGGTTACGAGTTCTCTGATGAGAATTAATAGCCCAGGGATTAATCCCAATCAGTTATACTGGCAGGAAAAAGATACTAAAATTGCAACTGATAATATTAAACTTCATAGTGAATTAAAAGGAGATCCAATTGAATTAGTATCCGAATTTTTTAATTTTGCTATAGAAAAAATCAGGAATTTTACTACAGAGATTAAATTGCCTGAAAATAGTCAAATTAAAGTTATAGTTAATGATATTGCTGAAAAAACATTAATGAAAAGACTTAAAGTATCTCCTACTCCAGAAGAAAAGAAGAATTTACTTGATGGAGAACGTTATGAAATTGGGAATCAAGTTGCTGTAAAAATTGGTAAATTATTAGATAAAGCATTATATACCAAATTTAAAAGCAAGAAGTAAATTTTTTCAATATGATTTTTATATCAAATTTATTATCTTAATACATCTTTTTAAAATAAAAAAGATATTAAAACCATGCTTTCCTTAATTTATTAAATTAGATAGAAAAGTTATAGTCTTATGGCTTCAGTATTCTCATGGATTAAAAAAGAAATTGTGTATTTAAAAGATTCCTTTTTCCAAATAGTTACTGCATTTTTTCTTGTCATTCTCGCATCCAGTGGTTTAGTGTGCGCACTGTTTTTAAGATATTTGGAATATAACGGGACAATAATTTCGTTTGTTAGTATTATTGTTGAATTTGTTTCTTTACTCCTTTGTTATTTCCTTTTGAAGAAATATTTAAAAATAGAAGAGAAATCTGAAACTTCTAAACCCAAGGGTAAAAAAGCTATTAATTAATAAATTTAAATATATATCTCCCAGGGTCGGTCATTGAGATGTTGAGAGATTAAATATTCCTTTATATCTTCTTTTAATATAATCGGATCATATTCCCAAGCACCCTGTTTATTAAAAGAAACACATCTTAATTTCCTAATATTTAAGTTCGATTTAATTAAAAGCCCGTACATAGCAACTTGTGGGAGAGAAAGTATAAAATTACCTTCGGGTTTATAGTCAATCACTTTAACAATATCATTTTCTATTTGAATCAAGTCAATATGACCTGTTATTATTCTGTTTCCTTTTTCATTCCAAATCGGGACTTCTATCGCAACAGCATCTTTATCCTTAATTAGTATGTTTTTTAAAATGGGTTCATGACCCGGAATGCTTCCGAAATTATTTATTCGAAAATTTTCAAAAACTTTTTGAGCATATAGAGGTAATTTTGAATTTGAATCAAAGTATCGAATTTTACCAGATCTAATTAAATTTTTGCTAAAACTTCTGATAAAAGCAGATTTGATACCTTTGATTTTAAACTGGGATACTCTTGGAAATTCTCTTGAATTAAAAAGATTATTGGGAATTAAACCTTTACAAACCTTGTTAAAATGTTCTTTGAGCCTATTTAACTCATCTCTATTACTTACTATTTGAGAGTATTTTTCTTTATGATGAGTTTTATTCCAATTAAATGAATAAGGTATATTTTGATGAATAAATTTCTTATACTCGAGTTTACTCAAGATTAATACTCTCTTTTAAATTACCAAATCTAAATGATATAATTATTATAAATCCTAGATTTAATTAAAGAATTTCACTTATTAAAAAGAATATATTAACAAATTATTAATTTTTAAAGAAATCATAGCTTAATTTAAGCGACACAAATCAAATCTAAACTTTAACGTTCATATGATTAAAAGAGCTCTAATTATTAAGAAGAAGATTTTTTGGTTGATTTTAAAAAGGTAGTTTTTAAAAAATTTTTATGAGACCTACAAATAAAAAGAAATTCTATCTTACAATAATTACCTTATCTGTTTTAATTGGTGCTATTTCTGTATTTATGTTGTATTATTTCAATTGGAACGTTATAATTCAATCATACTTAACTCATGAAGGCGCTTTAGGTGTTGTATTAATAATATCAAGTAGGATCATTATTCTATCTGGGATGGTAATATATACCTTTTACAAATGGTTTAAGCAAGAAAAACAATATTTTTCAGATTTGCCATTTTTATTCGGTATTTTTTTCTTATTTCTCGTATTTGGAAAAACTTTAGATTTATTTGCTGATTTCATTTATTTTGAATTGAATGAGACTCTAGTATTGTCCGTTCTCAAGACACGATATTTTATTATGATTTTAGATTTTCTACCAATGATCTATCTTAGTTCTGAAATGATTCTATTTTCATTTTCATTACGTCCAAAATTTAACAAACTTACTAATGAAGAATCGCGTGATAAGATAAGTTATCGTTTAATTTTTGGTATTTTATTCATTGAATTTATTGCCGGCTTATTAGCACCGAGTGTTAGATCTTTAACCATTTATTATCCTATAATAATCATTCCTTCATTAATTACAATTTTCTGGCTCTTTCGATTTGCCTACAAGAACAAACGTCTTTCTCAGGTAAATACTTTAATCTTAACATTTGGCTTTGGAGCATATTTAATTTCTCAAATCATCCGTCCTTTAGCCCAGTTTATTATAGGGGAATCTGATGTTTTCTTGATTTTTGCTGAATCAATAGACTTAATTATTTTCCTTGTTATATTTCTGGGCTTTTACCGAGAATCTAAATATTAATTTTTTTCCTACTTTTATCTAAAATTAGATATAAAATCATGGGTTTTTTATATATTGATAAATTTAAGAATCCTTTATCCTCCTAAAGGAGGATAAATTTTTTCAAACTTATTAGTAAACAGTTTATAATTCTTCCATTTTTTATCTGTACTATTCCAAATTAAATTTTTTAATGGATTATATGATTTCAAAAAATCTAAATTCCCGTAAATCGATTTAAGGAAATCTTTTCCATCAACCAGATCATTCAATATAATATAATGCTCGATTTTTAGATATTCAAATATTAGATCAAATAAAACTTCAAGTTCATCTAGTTGGCAATCAGGAAGATAAAGTTTAATCATTAATCCATTTTCAAATCTAATCTCTTCAGGAAATCCTTGAATGTAGTATTCTCCTTCAATTTCATAGATAAAACCGATATTAAAAAAACTAAAGATATTAATGATTACATTATTATGTTCTTTTTTCACATTTGGTAAAATAATATAAATCTTTTCCTTTAAATCGAGATTTTTTAAGGAGATTACTGGAAATATCAATTTTTTTTCTAATAATTCAATTATTTGATTAATAACTGTATAGTTTCGTGTTCCTAAATACGATTTAATATCAATTGATTTCCAACTATATAATCTGGTTAAGGCTTGAAATTCGGATGAATTTGGGAGTAAATTGTCTGAAATGTTTAGATCCCCTATATTGAATTCTTTTAGTTCAGGAACTCTAACTTTATAATCTGGATTAAATAGAACATTTTGAAAATAAATTTTAAACCGATTTGAATCTAAATCCCATTCATTAGTACTAAGATTATAATTAAAATGGAAAATTTGAAGAACCCTCTTAATGAAGTATAAACAATATTCTTGGATGGCTTTTTTAGATTTAGTTAACCAATTTAATAATGAAATATTTGGATTTCTGTATGGCCATAAGAAATTAATCAAAAAAGAATTGGATTTATCTATAGTTGCCAAATATTTTATTTTTTGGAATGAATTGTGCAAGAAATGTTTAAAATCTATTTGATTTAAATCTTTAGGGTAAAAATATACAAAATATTGCCCAAATCCAAAAGATTGAAACGATGGGATAAAATTTATCGCTTTGATATAATTTTTAAAAAAATTTTCATTTTTTGAAATCTTAAATCTATTTAAGTCAAATAAGATTCTATCTAGATTTTTGTTATATTCCAATAATTTACTGAGATTGCTAAAATTAAGGTCAAAATGTTCTATATAAATACGATTATCAACCTTATTAATAAGCG
Organism: Promethearchaeota archaeon; assembly: GCA_016839915.1. Taxonomy (GTDB): domain Archaea; phylum Asgardarchaeota; class Lokiarchaeia; order Sigyniarchaeales; family SOKP01; genus Loki-b32. The sequence goes on along the minus strand of JAEOTH010000074.1, from coordinate 46,658 downwards.
AAAAAATGAATTTTTGATTTGCCCATAGATTTCCTAAAGGAGTACTTGACAAATCAGAAATCGGTTCCACTTCTTTATTTATTTTTTTTTGTACATAAAGGTAGAATTGCTTAAATAAGTCTTTTGTATAAAAAAAATCCTCTCGTTCTAAATCATAGAAATCTTTCCTTGAAAAAGCCTCTAAAAAACCACTGTAAAGATAAGATTTACAAATTATTAAATTCTTTTTGAAGAGATTATAGAAAATTGAGAATAATAACCGTTTTTTTTTTAACTTTAGATTAGGCATTTGGAGTCTTATGTATATGTGTTTTTCCAGGGTTTTATATTCCGACAATTCTACAATTATAACTCTAGGAAACAGCCACTTTATTTTTTCAATGCTTTCTCGTGTTTGTAAAGTATCCTTTAATATTAACAAAGGATAAAATTTAATGATATGTGAAATTATCATAATTGAATTTAATAAGTGTGGTTGGATAACAGGAGGTTGGTTATTTAAAAAATCTTCTAATCTCTTTTCAATTAGTTTATGTGTTATTTTATAGATTTTGTAACTTTCATATGATGTTTGTAACTTTTCTTGTTTGGAATGATATATTTTTTGTATTAGGGAGTTATCTTTGATAATTGATTTAATTGCTTTTAAATCAAATATCTTGAGATCATAAAAAGATTTGAATATATTGGAGAAAACGCGATAATCTTCTTTAAAATCTTCTAAGTTCTTTTTAGAACGAATAGATAAGGAGAATAAATCTCGTAATACATTCTTTTTAAAATTGTTTAGTAAAATATTATCGCCAATATTTTTTGAAATCCCCTGCTTCCTAACAAAATCTTGAAATAGAAAGTAAGAATTAATTGAGGGATATCTATCTATTATATTATCTATTAAATCCAAGATATTTGTGTAATCAGTAACCTTTTGTTTAATATGGAAAAAACCATAAGATTGATTTTTATTTATAAAATTTAAAATCCGATTTTTAAGTTCAGGTTTTTTATTTACTTGATTTATATTTTCTTTAATTTCATTAATTAATTTACGTTGACTCTCAATTTCATTGAGAAGATCTGATTTTAACTTGTATAGGGTTTCAGATTTTCTTTCAAATCCCAATCCTGTTATTGAAAAATAACGAATTCTATCAATTAAAAACCAATCAAGAAGAGAGAGATGTGAATCGAAACTCCCAATCTTGTAATCCATGCTAAAGTAATTTTCATATTGCTTTTTATATCCTTTTCTATTAGGATTGAGAATAATATTTTTACTTGTCACACGGTTTAAATTAGTGGTATAAGCTGAACTTTCAATAATAAATAATTTCTTTTCAATAAGATATCCTTCTGTTTCCAATTTCTCAAGAAAACTATTAAGATCATTTTTATATATTTCAGGAAGTATAAAATAACCAGTAACTTCTATTCCAAAATTAAATTTTGAAAAAGCCGGAATTGTAAAAAAGGGTATTTTTTTAATTATATCGAAGATTTTTGCAACCTCAATTAAGGGGTGAAATTTCATAAAACATAATATCGATACAAGACCTAGTGTATACCAATTAATTTGATAGGTAGGGGCAATATTAGTATTATTTTTAATCCATTGCATATTTTCTGTAAATTTCCTAAGACTTAAATAAGTTTTAATAGCCCCAGATTCTTTAAATTTTTGAAAATAATGTTGGTAATCTAATAAAGAGTAATAACTTTTCACGTTATAAAAAATTTCTTTGATAATTCTTATTGTTTCTAGCATTTCGTCAGGATAATCTGTGTATTTAAGCGTATAATCTTTAAATATTTTGTCATAAAAGCCCTTCTTTTCTAAAGTGAAGAACTGTTTCTCATTGCCTTCAATCAAATCAATATTTCTTCTTATGTAAGAGAAGAAAAACTGAAAAGGGCTTAGTTGAATTTCTTTACTTTCCTGTTTGAGAAAATGTTCTAATCGATCAAATTCAGCTTCCATAAAATCATAATTTATGAGTCTTTTTCTCTTAAATTCTTTCCAATCTTCAATATATTCTGAATTTTCAAGATCTATTTCTATTTTTTGATTAATAAAAATATTAATAATTTCCTTCTCTTGTAATTCAGATGGAATAAAGATTTTATACGCTTCACGTAACAAGATTATTCTTGCGAATTTTTTATAATAACTAGAAAAATAAATTATTAGAAAATTATTCTTTTGAGTCTTTCTTACACCAATATTAAAGATATCTTCTTTTTTAGTATTATATTTAATAACATCCTCACAAAAATTGATTTTGATCTGTGAATAAATGAAATCTAAATTAAGGTAAGATCTGATTTCTTGGAGAAGATGTTCAAAAACAGTATCAATATTTAAAATTATGTGATCTATTGAAGTGCTTATGAGAAACTCAATATTTAATTTTGTCATTTAAAGTATTATTATTTACCTAGTCACTTATTGATTTAAATATTAAATTATCTAAATATTATATTTTTTGATAGAATTTATTCGATTAAAATATTCCATAAAGGTAATTTCTTTTCAAGAAATATTACTTGATTTTTTCCATAATTTAATTATAAAAACTCTACTAATTTTATTTTATTTTTTGAGGTGTTTAAATAAACAATTGATTAAATATTATTGATAGCTTGACACGTATTGAAAATATAGAAACGGATTACTCTTATAGGAATAATTAAATTTTGGAGGAAAATCAGATGCCAGGCAGTTTTGGTGAACCACCAACAAAATAATCCGCTCTGCGGAATCTATTTTTTTTTTTTTATTCAAAAAGAACTCAACCATAATTGAAACTTATTTAAATTTCTTTAGTAAAAATTAGTGGTATAAGAGATAAAACCGAAAATAGCCCAGCTATTATAATTAAAAATTCTGTAGAGATGAAAGAAGATAAAAAAGTCCCCAAGGGTATGAATAACACACTAGCTATTGCTACAGCAAACCTAAGCATCTGGTATGAGACTGTTTGATATTTCACATTTTTGGAAATGGAAATTATTAAGGACGTATAATTTAAAAGCATTATTCCAGATACAAACCAGTTTAGCGCATATACTACTATTAGAAAGAATAAATTAGAAAATGCCATGAGAATTATTAAACCAATGAATAAGCAGTTCATAATGAGAATTATGTTCCTTCTTTGGAATTTCTTTGATATTTTTTGTCCTACAATATATCCTAAAGTGTTTAGTATAAGGAAAATTCCATAACTAGAGGATAAGACTTTTAATCCAATTTGCCCAAATTTAGATAAAATCCAGGAGGTAAATGGATATAAATATAGTTTATCGCTCCATATCATTATAAATGAAAGAGTTAAAAAAAGAATCTGATAATAGGGGAAATTATTATTATTTTCCCGAAGTTCTTGTATTTCAATTTTTTCTTGAATAACATCTTTGTTATCGAAGCAAAAAATCGCAATTACCATGGGCATCAACAAAAAACCCCCTAGTAAAAAAAAATTATTCCATAAATATGAATTAAAAACATCTATAATTGCAAGTAAAAAGATAATTGAAGGGATAAATCCTCCGATATTTGAAGAAATATTGATCACAATCAAGTTTCTATCTTTAATTATCTCATTTGTAGAAGACTCAATAAGAATTCTACTCATACCTACCTTGATTATTTCATGACTGAGGAGATTTATTGCTAGAAATAATCCAAAGATGCGCAAAATCGAACCAGAAAGTAACGTGGCTAAAGAGCTAAATAGAAATATAAAAATAGATAAATTTATAATGATTTTTTTATAACGAGTATATTTATCGAAGATAATACCCAATACAGGAGCAATAAATAACACTGAAAAAGAAAAAACTTGTATAAAGGCAAGTTCACTTCTATTTACGTTTAAAATGCTTAGTAAATAAACAGGTAGATAAACTGTAAGATAAGAAGTTATAGAACTTAAAGTAAAATATACAACAAAAAAGCCGATATAATTGAATTTTTGTTTTTCGGAGAACTCTTTAATCTCAGAAGATTTAATAATATTTTTGTCTTCCAATTTAGTTTTATATTTTAATTGTTTCATTCATGCATCTCTCGAATCATTAACACTGACAATCTTTGTTTTTCTGAATTTATAAAGTACAATTATTTGACACATTATTTACTTTAAAGTAAATAGAATACATTTCAAGAAAAATCTGAACTCAGTAATTGGTTGATCTGGTACAATTTGTAATTATGTATTAAACTGTTTTTTGTCTATTCTTCAGAAATTCACCTTGTTTTTTCGGCAAAGCATAGATTTCCACCACAAATATGACAAAAAGTAAAGTTTGAATCAACCTCTATATAAAATTTACAAAAAGGGCATTCTAAGTAAAGTAAATTATGAAAATACATGAAAAAGATTCTATAATTCTCTATTTAAATTCCTACATATTTTTCAAGGTCATAAAATTTAAACATCATATAAGATATTTTTATAACTATAAGATATTAAAAACAGAAAAAAATGGACCTATAGCCTAGCCTGGATAGGGCGTTGGACTTCTAATCCAAAAGTCGCAGGTTCGAATCCTGCTAGGTCCGCTCTTTTTTTAAAGCTTTTATTTTTGAATCTATAACTACTAATTCTGCTTTTGGTGAATAATGCTTTACTATTTTAGAATTAATCATAGACTTGATCTCCCAATTAAAAGAACTTAGTTCTTTTTCAAGGTTCTCTAAAGTCTTTTCTATAGGGTTTGGTTTTTCTGAGAATTGGTAAAAATGTAAAGTTCCTTCAGATTCTTTCATTAAGGAGCAAGCTACATCAATAAATTTGATTGAGTCTTCAGGTAAATTCATGATTATTCTATCTGCTTTGTTTTTTAGAAGATGACCTAATTGATTTTTAGGTTTAAGAAGATCTTTAACATCCATGTTGTTTGGAGATATTTCTCCTTTTAAGGAGGTATTCAGTTCCACGTTTTTTTTCAGATATTCATAAGCATTAGGGTTAATATCAAAGGCATAAATTTTAACATTATTATTTTTCGCAATTTGAATAGAGAATGTTCCAACTCCAGCAAACATATCAATAATTAACTCATTCTCCTTAATTTCACTTGAAGCGATTCTCCGTCTTTCAAAAACTAATCTTGGAGAGAAGTATGTATTTTTAACGTCAAGCTTAAAAAAACAATCATTTTCTTTATGAATAGTCTTTGATTTATCATCACCAAATAAAACCGCTAAATCTCGTAAGCGGTATTTTCCTTTTATTTGGCTCTTTTTCTCATAAACAGTTTTAATATTTTTATTTACGTCTGATACCGCTTTAGCGATTTTCTGCTTATATTCATTGATTAATTTATTATTTATATAATTAAACTTATCAAATTCAATAATTGCTATACTTCCAACAATATCATAAGCCTTTGGAATCATATCAAAATATTTTTCTGGAAGTTTACCCTTTAAAGCTTCTTGAAGTGTTCTATATTTATAATTTTCATTGATTATTCCTTCTTTGGATATTAATTCAAAATTGAATTCTTTATCTACTAAAGCCACTACTTTATCGATGAGAACTTGGTTTTTAACAAATGGAAATAATATATATTCATTTTCATGCAAAAGTTTGTATTTTTGGTTAATAATTTGGGTGTTTTTGAATTTTTTTTTTAAAAAATTAATGAAAGCCTGCCCATCCTCCATTTTCAATTTAAAATATTGTATTTCAGACTTGTTATCGATTCTCATTTCTCTAATTTATTTCAAATATTATTGATAATTTTTTTCCTGGATCTTTTAGTTTCTCAATTAGTTCACGTTTTATATCATTTGATGATTTAGTGCAATTTATCAGGACTGTTCTGTTACAGACAAAATTACTTTTACGAAAAACCATATCATTTCTATTTAATAATCTTAATTTTTTACTCCCAAAACCAAAAAAGGAATCTTGAAGATTTCCCAACATTAAAGTTACTTTTATGTTACTGCCATCTTGAATTTTTTTTTTTAAATCATAATTTAAATCATAGCAGCTTTTTGAAGCATTAATTCCAATAACACAATTCCCGTTTTTTGTTAAGGTTTTCACTTTGGTGATTTCTATAGTGGTACGATGTGTGCATAGAATATTTTCGTGTCCATAAGCAGAAACAGTTTCTAATATCACCATATCCTTTAATCATCTCTAAAAAATTCTAACAATTCATTCAAATTTGTAAAAACAGAGAAATTTAATTGAAATTTAGATCTCAAAATAGGTTTTAATCCATGAATAGGATTGACATCATTAAATTCTACAACTTCATTAAACTGATTTAAATATTTATCAGGAATTAACACTCCACATTTTTTGTACTCTTTATAGTTTTGATTAATGAAATTACTTGATTTCTCTATTGAATTCACATAAAGTTGATGATTTTCTTCTGTAGCTGTGATAGATTCAAATTGCCCCATTGGATAGGTATTTATTAATTCAAGTGGAATTATTCCAAAATAGGAAGAATTAAACACAATATGTATGTTTTTACGAGGGATGATTTTATTATCCTTTATTTCTTCAAGCCAGGTTTGAATTGTTGGAGAATTTTCTCCTCTAGCCTCTAATTCAGGCAAAATAATTAAAAATTTTACATCTTTTGGAACCCGATAGTTTATTTTAATTCTTTTTTCATATCTATTTATCAATGGTCTATAGATATTTTCAGAGGAAACAAACATTCGTCCATGTTTCTTATAAATTTTTTCATAAACCTCAAACGTACTATATTCCTTCTTTAAGATACGAGCCGCTTTAACTAAAGTGGGGTGTGCTCTTATACGTTGATCAACTAGTTCCCATAAATTTCCCTCTCTTATTGCTTGCCTAATCGTTTTTAATTCTGAAAATGAAATATATAAGTTATGTTTTGCTAAGAGTTTAATTCGCAAATTATCTTCATATTTCTTCAATTCACTTGGGCTAAATTCTGTACAAATTGGGCAGTGGCATGGAAATTCTATTAAATCCTCAAGATTTTTTGTACCTGTAGACAATGTGAAATACCGATTTTCTTTAGCATATAAGATATATGCTGCAGAATCCATTAAATCGCAACCAAATGCGACAGCTAAAGAAAAAAACTGAGGTAAGCCTAACCCAAACATATGTAATGGTTTATTTGGGTTTATGTTTTTTTTCACATTCAATAAAGTTTGAATAGCGACATCAAACCTGTAATCAAGAAAAGATTTTACAAGTCCTCCTATCGCATAGACACCAAAATCTAGTTTATCCATCTCATTAATACATTTTATTAAAAGATCTTGGTATTTACCTCCATGAATTGGGCCAAACCATGCACAATTTTCATTGGATCGCCTTTTAGCATTATCTTTTGCCCGATTGATAGTGGCATCAACCTTAGTTTTTGCTATTTCATATGTATCACCTGGTTGTACTGGAAGATCAAGGATCACGGGAAAATCTGATTCAATAGTTTCTTGGAACAATTCGATCTCTTTAGCTTCAATCTTCACATTAGATTTGTTATACATATATTGCTGAAATGCTCCACTATCCGTGGCAATAAGGCCATCAAAATCAAGAAATTTGTGAATCTTTTTCTTTAAAAGGCTTTCTTTTATAGTCTCATTTTGAAAAAGAATGTAAGCATTCGTAAAAATCGCTTGAGCACCAAAACTTTTTAAAACCGAAGGAGGAATTACATTTTTAAAAGGATGGACTACAGGAAAAAGATTAGGGGTAATCATCTGCTTATTATTAACTTCTAGTTTTCCTATTCTGCCTAGAGCGTCAATGTCTAGAATTTCATACTTCATTTGATTTCCTTTAAGAATTTATATTTCTTAACCAAAAAATTCTTTTAAACGATTCTCTTCAAATAACTTTTCAAGCCAATCAACTTTTCCAATCTTATAATTTTCTCCGTTATTATTTTCAACTACAATTTTAACGATTGTTCGTGCTACAGTTTCAATATTAGTATTTGTCGTGTTGATTTCAAAAATGGGTGCTTTTATCTGCTTCTGAATAAAATAATTGACACAATTGCCTAGAATTTCTGCTTGAATGTTTTCAGTAATTTTTTTTTTATCATAATTTTTTTTTTCTAATCTTTTGAATAATTCATCCGGATCACATCTTAAAATAAATACATAATCAATAAATTTTTCTGGAATAATATCTGAGAAATGGCTTTCTACTATCAAGTATGGTAGACTCTCTTGTTTAATATCTTCAATCCTATTTATGATATAAGGTAGAAATATTTCAAAATCTACAATATAAGTTTTTCTTTCTTTATCATATTCAAATGAAAATTCATCCGAAATTGCTAATTCATTCAAGGAAATTATTTTAGTCTTAATTAAATTAGAGATTTCTTTTGCTACCGACGTTTTCCCGCAACCAGGTGTTCCGGAGATAATGATATTTTTCATTTCTAAATATATAATAGAGAATGATAATTAAAAAAGTGAATGAACATAATTGAATTTAAGGTAATCAACTGAGATATCTCGATTATTAATATTTCTCTACATTTTAATAAAAAAATATAATTTCATTGAGATGTAGAGATAATTATCTCTACAAAGTTCACTTAGAGCCATAGATTTATATATTTGTAGAGATAATTTTTAATTATGGTAAATATGATAAAAAAAAAAATAAGAGGAAAAGAATATCATTATCTTTCTTATTCTTATCGAGAGAATGCAAAAGTGAATAATATATCAAAGGCAATCGGGAAGGAACTTCCGGAATACGAAAAGTTAGCTCGCATTAAAGAAGAGTTTTGTTATGAAATATTCCAGAAACGCTGGATGCCTATGATAGAACAAATGACTAAAAAATATCGAGAAAGATTTAATGCATTGCCAAAACCAATACAAGTAAAAGATTTAAGGACTTTTGGAGTTAGATTTACTCATAATACAAATAGAATTGAAGGATCAACCTTAACCTTACATGAAGTTGCTTTAGTTGTTGATGAACCAAATGTTCCAATCAAAAAACCCACACACGATATAATTGAGGCAAAATCCCATATGAATGTCTATGAAGAAATGATTAGCAGTAAAGATGAGATTGATTGGGAATTAATTTTAGATTGGCATGAAAAAATTTTTGAACTAACAAAACCAGAAATTGCAGGAATTATAAGACAATATCCAGTTCAAATAAGTAGAAGTAAATATGTTCCTCCAATGGGTGGAGTAGAATACCTTTTGGATGATCTCCTAAAATGGTATGATGAAAATAAAAAAATATTACATCCTGTTTTTCTAGCATGTATGATGCATTATAGATTTGTTTCAATTCATCCTTTTGGAGATGGAAATGGGAGAATGTGCAGAATTCTTATGAATTGCATCCTATTTAAGAATAAATATCCTATGTTTGATATTGAATATAAAATTAGACAGAGCTATTATAATGCTTTAGAAAATGCAAATATAAAAGAAGATGATATGATCTTTATTGGTTGGTTTTGTAAAAGATATATTAAAGCAAATGAAGCATATTTGAAATAAAAATTATATATGTTTATGAGGGTAAAAGGTAAAATATAATAATTGGAGTATGTTTATCTAATAAGTGGGAAAGGGGGGCTTCGAACCCCCGACCTCACGGTTATCAGCCGTGCGCTATACCAGGCTAAGCCATTGAAGAGATGCTTCGAATAAAAGAATCCTCTCTCCCAAGCTGCTTTCCCATTTAAAGATTAGTATTAAATTTTAAAATTTTTTATCATAGTACGGTTTGATTGAATAATTTAAATAAAATATAACTAAAAAATTTTTTGACAATTTGAAATATAAAAACCCCATTTATATTTATAGGAAGTCATCCAAAGATCCTTTGGTTCTATATGGTCCATCTTCTCCTAAAGGATTAAATTTAATGTATGGATCATATTTTAATCGTACATCATGGAAACTAAATAAATCTCTAACTTGCTTATTGAATTGCCGAATAATTTCCTGTATTACTTCTTTTTGGTTTGATGACAATTTTTTTCGATCGAAACCATCCTTTTCTTTTAATCGAATTAAAATTACTTTTTTTTCATATGAAACTTTATTTTTAACAGAATCTCTCGCATTTATTGTGGCAAAATCCTCTAGATTATCACAGAAAGGGTTTTTTCCTAGATTTTCTTCATCATGATGAAAACCATCATATTCTCCAGCTACAGCATATTTATATTTGACTCTATTATTTCCTACAATGCAAACATTGGGAGAAAAATGATCGTATCTTAATTGACCAACGAAAACACGAATTCTATATTGAATTCCATTAAAATTTATAGTTTGAACAATAATTTCTTCTCTATCAATTCCACAAGCTTTTTCTAGTCTCATTTGAGCTTCAAATTTCGTATTGAATAACTGTTCTAAATAATTCCTCATCAATCTTTCACAAAAATATTCATTACAATATGGACACCAGTTATAATCATATATCAATTTTTTCACTTGAATTGGAAACTTGTGCCCTTCTCCGCATGAGATTTTCACATATCTATCAGTTGGATATTCGGTCATTAATTCAAAAGCGAATTTCAGAGTTAAAACGCGTGCTTTTCCATGATTTCGTTGATGAACGAAGTCTTTAATATCTTCATATTCAATTTTTTTTCTTTTAGCACAATTCTTTCCCCATATTATATCATAAATCGCATGTGATTCATCAAGACTATTACATTTAATCTGAGTAAGATAATCTATAACCCATGGTTTAAATGTATTTTTACTTAGTAATCCTCGCAATTCACCGTCTAATAGGTTATTCCTAGTTGGGATTAAAGAGGTTCTTTCAGGATATAGTCTAATATGTTTTTCAATTATTTCATAAAATCTTATTTTTTCCCTTTGTTTAGCTGAATTTTCAGGCCAAAATAATTTAATAATTCTTTCAACTGCTTTTTTTCCATATAATATTTCCAACCAAGATGAAATATAAGCCCTAAGAGTTGGTCTTGAAATTCCTAACCGATATGAAATTGCTCGTAATGATCCAAAGCTCTCATCATAAATAATGTCTTTATAACAATTTACTGGGTCATTTCCCAATAAATCTATTACATAATTTCTAATTTTTTGTTTTTCTATTTCACTGAGATTTGAACAAATAGGTTTTAAACCCAAATTTGGGGTGCTAATTCGAAAAAAAATCGAATTATTCGATTCGTAATAATTAAAATGGCGACCTTTGAAGTTATTTAAACCACAATAATTCTCACCATTAATATGATTCCTTTTATTATTATCTTTTTTCATATAATCCCATACATCTTATAATTCTTCTGTTACTCGATTTTAAACAAAAAATTTTATCAAATAATGAAATTATAATCTATTTTTTGTAATAGAGTCATTATTTTATTCATTTTTTGGTAGCAATTTTCACTTTAAAATCCATGATATTAATCTTTTTCTTTCCTCTTTAGATAAATAATCATTAAAGTTTATAAATTTATATATTTTTTATTCAAGCGATTTTGTCTTTATAAATAAACTAAAAATCTTTAATATAATTTTGCCTTTATAAATCTTTCGTAAAATTAATTTATCTTAGCATACCTATAAACACTATAGAAAAATCAAATTGATGGGATCAAAAAAGTAAATAAAATAAGGTAATATGAAAAATATATAGGGTTCTAAAATTCGGTCATTTTATACTTTTTCTTTGAAAATAAGTTCAGGATACAAAAATTCAAAAGTTTTACTAAACAATTTATGGTTCATCCACATTTCATTTTTTGTGTTCCATATTAAATTCTTTAAGGGATTATATTTTTTAAGAAAAATTTTATTTCCATAGACTGATTTAATAAGAGATTCATTATTTACCAAATCAGTCAATATCAAATATTTTTCAACTTTTAAATATTGAAATATATATTCAAAAATCCTTAAAAATTCAGCAAGTTCACAATCTGGAAGATAAAGTTTGATCATTAATCCATTATATACCTTTTTCTTTTCACGAAATCCATGAATATAATACTCTCCTTCAATTTCGTAAACAAAACTGAGATTAAAAAATTGAAAAATCCTTTTAACTACATCTATTGTATCTTTTTTTAGATTCAACAGAATAATATTAATAATTTCATTCAAACCTAAATTTTTTGGAGTAATAAAAGGAAAGATTAATTTGTTCTTAATTAAAACTTGAATCTCATCGAAGATAGTTTGGTTAATCATATTAATATTTTTCTTAATATCAATGGAATGCCAATTGTATAAATGCAATAAAGCTTTAAAATAGGAAGAATCAGGTTTATAATAATCTGAAATTATTAAATCACTCGTATTAAAATACTTTCTTTCTGAGGTTGGAACTTTATAATTTGGATTGAAAAGAATGTTTTGGATATAAGTATTAAAATTATTAGGATCTAGATACCATCCATTTGAACTTAAATTATGATTGAAATGGAAAATTTGAGATATAGATTTAATGCCAAGCAGGCAATATTCTCTAATTTTATTTTTACTTCTCAACCAATTAAGGTATGATGTGTTGGGTTTATTGTAAGGAAATAAATATTTAATAAACAAGGAAGTAGAATTATCAACTGATGCTATACTCTTTATTTTTTGAAAAGTATTTGTAAAGAGTAATTTGAAATCTATATCTTGTAAATCAAAAGGAGTAAGATATAAAATATTTTGCTCTAATCCAAAATTTTGAAAAGCAGGAAAGAATTTTATTGATTTTATATATTGATTAAAGAAATTTTCTTTTTTCGATATTTCAAATTCTTCTTTATTTATAAAATATTTTTCAAGATTTAAGTGAAAATGTAATAATTTTTGAATATCTTTAGTATTAAAACTGATAGATTCAGATCTAATTCTTTTGTTGATTTTCTTTATAAGATTTGCCATATTTTCCTTTATCGACCAAGATCTAACTGTGCTAATAGGTTTTTCTTTAAATTGTATTACTTCTTCACCCAAAATTCCTTTAATGTAAAGAAAGTATTGGATAAAAAGATCTCTAGTGTAGAAAAACTCTTTCTGATTAAAATCATAGAAGTCTTTTCTTGAAAAAGTACGTAAAAAACCATCCCAAGAATATCGTCTAAAAGAAATAATATTTTCTTTGAAAATCGAGGATAATATTGAAATAAATGTAATTTTTTCGTTATTATTCAAATATGGAACAAAAAGTTGTAAAAAGATAAATTCTTGACTGCTAAATAGATCTGTTGTTTCATAAAAATAACTTTTAGGAAAATAATCCTTTATTTTCCTTATTGTAGCTCTTACTTTAGGTGTATTTTTTAGTATTATTTGAGGAAAATAGTTTGCAATTGTATTTGTCCAGATGCTATCAATTAAATAAGGCCTAATTATCTTAGGATCTTTATTTATAAAATCATCTATCTTGAGATTAATTATCTTATTTGATATATCATAAGTTTTATTATTCTTTTTTATACTTTTTAAACGAGATTTTTTTGTTTCAGTAATTATAACCAATAGATTTGGATTGTTAATTAATTTCTTAATTGATTTAATACTAAATATTCTTAAATTAGAACATAACTTTAAAAATTCGGAAAAAGTTTGGAGTTTTTCAACTTCTTTAGTATATTTATCACCAGAATTTAAATAATTCAGAAAGAGATTTTTGAAAGCATAAGAATTTGAATCTATATTGTCAGATATCCCACTTTCATCGATTATTTGCAGTAAATTCTCTTTCTCATAAAATTCTTTAAATTGAATAAAACTACTTATTCTGTCAATATCTTTAGATTCTTTTTCAAATCTATGGAAATATTTTACCCATTTTTCCAACTCATTTTTAAGATAGAAAAATCCAAAGATTTGAGATCTTTCTAATAAATTTAGGAACTCTTTTCGGAGATTAGGAGAATCAATCAAATTCTTCAAATTATTCTCCAATTCCTCAATTGTACTATTTTCATTCATAATAAAATTAGAATAATCAGATTTTATTATGTTGGAAATTTCCCTTCTTCTCGAAAAGTTTATTCCAACATAAGAAAAAAATCTTATCCTATCTAAAATTAAAAAATCCAGAAGTGTTAGATTTGCCTTATTAAAGTTTTTGCTATATTTTTGTATAAATTCGAGTTCAAAATCTTTTGAGTAATTGTTATTATTAGGATTTATTATTTGCCCCTTTTTATACGATTCTCTAAAATAATTTAGATTCAACGAGAAAACATACTTTTTTGCTAAAGAACAATATTTTTTGATTATATATCCATATCGCTCCATTTTTTCTAACATATATATCAGATCTTTGATATAAGCCCTTGGAATAACAAAATATGCCGATAATTCTACTGCAAAATTAGTTATCGAAAGTTTTGGCATAATTAGAAATGGCATTTGGTTTATGATCTTATCAATTTTGGATTTCTCTAGAAGTGGATTGAATTTCATATAGCAAGTAATAATTGCTATATTAATTGATTTCCAATCAAAGTAATATGTTGGGGTAATATGACTATATTTATTTATCCAACGAATGTTTTTTCTAAATTTCCGTAAACTTAAATCCGTTTGGATGATTTCCTGTTTTTTAAAAGTATTAAAATAATTACAGAATCCTTCCAAAGTATCACAGTTTTTAATTCTGTAGAAAATTTTTGTTAAAATTCTTAATGTCTCTGTAATCTCATCACTTTGTAGATTTTTTGAAGATTTAAACAAATAATCTTCATATATTTTATCTAAGTGAAAATGTGGATTATCATCAAAATTAAGGTTTGAATTTCGCCGGATATATTCAAAGAAAAATTGTTTTGGACTTTCAATAGATTTTGTTTCCTGTAATTCAAGGAATTTGTCAAAACGGAATTTATCAGACACAAAATTATACTTCACATATTTTTTCTTTATATTCAATGCCCATTCTGTAACTAGGCTATATTCAAACAAATCAATTTCAACAAATTTATTAATAACAAAATCAATGAAAATGGTTTCTTTTAAACTATTAGGAATAAAAGTTAGATAAGCACTTTGAAGTAATAGAAAAGGGAAGAGATTTTTATAATTTTTAAATAGTCTAATATGATATATATCATTTATTATAGATCTATTCACTCCGTAATTATATACTATAAAATCTGAATCTCTATTCTCATTTATATAATCAACAACATGTATTTTTACTTTTTTGTTGATTACATCTAATTTTAGGTAAGCTTGTAACTCTTTTAATAAATAAATGAAAATTTGATTTATCTCAATGGGATCATCCATATTAGATAATTTTTTTAGCCTATCTAAATTAGGCGAGTTAATCAAATTGATCAATGTGATATATAATTTTTATCTTGAATCTAATATGGAGCAATTTAGTTTTTAAACTTTTTCATTGATACTACTTTCTCTTAAAATAACTCGTTCTTTAGAATGATTTTATTAAAATTTTTGATCTATTTCAAGTGGAAATTAATTAATTTTTATCCTAAATATGAAAATTCTTTCTGTTTAAATAGAAGAATATAGAAGAAGTGACATCAATTCAGTTCATTTAATAAAAAGGTTATTAACTTGAAATTATTTAAAGTATATAGAATTCTTTTATTTGTATTAATCGGCCTTGCTTCCTTTTTGCCTTTGATCGGTTTTGTGTTAGGTGATCATAAAGGTAGTGGTGGAGGACCATAAATATATTAAAAAGCCATTAATCAAATAAAGAATATTTCAAATTTTTTTTTGAATTTACTCCTCTAATTCCTTGATCTCTGTTTTTTTGAATTTTCTATTATAAATTAAATTAAAATTGTTAGGAATTAAATGGTATTTAAAAAATTTTTTGACCTAAAATATAATAGACTAAAGGATGTATTTTATAATTAATTAATATATGTAGAAAAATGCCTAAAAATTTAAATTACTCCATAGTTGGTCTCGAAGATTATACAATAAGCTTTGAAAGTTATTGTTCTTTATGCGAGATTCAAAAATATTGCAGGTTTGGAAAAGAAGAACCTTTTTCTATTAAAATTAGTTGTAGTGATTTAAATCGGGCAAAGGAAAAAGTAAAATTTGACCAACTTCAAAGACTTCAAAAGACAGAAGATGTTTCAGTTCCATATGAAGAGCTAGTGAAAAAAGTGAAAATCAACCTACAAAATATAATTTCTCAAATTTGGAAGAGTAAAATAAAAGTTCAAAAAGAAGAAATTAGATGTTTAGATTCGCGAAAAATTGATCCTATGTTAGTTTCGCAGCAAGGACAGGATTGGTGGCAAGATTTTAACACAACAATGAAAGTAATTAATCAAGAGTGTGAAAAAATTACATAATCTAGGGTAAAGGATTTTGTAGAGTTTAAATATATCGTGATAAATATTATTATGTCATGGTTTTATATGGCCAAATCATTAAGAACATTTTTTTTATAAATGATGTGTTTGATGACATAATAGCAGGATTGGAAAATTGGTGTATCATTTTTAATAATCTCTTCTTAATTCTATGCAAATATCTGAAATATATTTTTGTTGTTATTATTTTATCTATTGGAATTTTTACATTATTAAGATTAAGAGGTGTGTATCGACAATCCCGGCTAATAAGTAAAGAAAAACAAGAAGATCATTTCATAAAACCAAGACTAATTTTAGGATGCTCCTACATTGTTTTAGGTTTGGGAATTTTATTTAATTATGTAACCTATTTTTTAATTTGGATTTTAGATCCTTTACCTGATAGATTAATCTATAATTTTATTGTATTGAGTGGGATTGATCCATATTATCTAAATGGAATAACAGACATTCATGCTTCTCAATTCCCTCATGAAAAAACTATATATTATTGTTTCTCTTTCGCTTCTTTATTGGCGTTATTACAAGTATTGGTAAGTTTATGGTATCTCATTAATAATAATCGTTTAATTAGTAATCCAAGAAAAACATTCATATGGTTAATATCTGGAGTTATGGAAGGAATTTTATTTGGTTTCAACACATTTCTACCATTTTTTTTATAAGGATATAAAACAAAAATTTGTATTACGTTTTCAGAATACACCCAGATTCTGAGCGAAACATTTATATAATATATTTATATTTATATTATTTGCATCAAAGAATATATTAGAGTTTCAGTCATAGTAATTTTTTCAATCTCAACGCAATATTTTATTCGATACACGGGTTAAAATTTACTTGGAAAAATTCATTAATCAGCAATTTGGAATTTAGTTATTTTTAAAAATTAAAAAAGGTTGGTATTATGGAAGTTGAAGCAGATTTAAGTAATTTGTCAAATTTATGCCCTGAATGTGAGGGCAAGATTATTTTACTTCATGAAAAGGGTGAAACTGTATGTGGACAGTGTGGTTTAGTTATAAGTGAGCGAATTGTTGATATATCTCATAGTGGAAAAAGGGCTTTTACTAAACAAGAAAAAGAAAGTAGAGAAAGGACAGGATCTCCAATTTCAATTTTATTACCAGATATGGGATTAAGTACAATTATAGACAAAACTAATATTAAAAGCCCTGATCTGAAAAGAGCGGCGAAATGGAATTCTCGTATGACTTGGGATAAAAGGAATATGTTGATAGCAACAACTGAATTAAAAAGGATTGGAAGTAATCTGAACTTACCAAATCATGTTAAAAAGGCAGCAATACGATTATATATTGAAGCATTCAAAAAAAAGTTACTCCGAGGGAGGTCTATTAACGGGATGGTTGCGGCATGTTTATATTTTGCTTGCAGAGAAAGAAAAATCCCACGAACTTTACAAGAAATTTTAGAACAAACGTCAATAAGTGCAAAAAATGTGAGAAGATGTTATAGAACTCTGATTAGAGAACTAAACTTGAAAGCTCCTTCTACAGATCCAATTTCTCTTATTCCAAGATTTATAGCGGAACTTGAATTAGATGCAGATGCTGAAAACGCGACAATTAAAATTTTACAAAGATTCACTTCTAAATTTTCTACAAGTGGTAAGGATCCAAAAGGTCTTTGTGCAGGAGCCTTATATTTAGTTTGTAAAAAGAAAGATAAAAGAATATCACAAAAAGATATCGCAAATTTAGTAGGAGTCACTGAAGTAACACTTCGCTCAAGGTATAAGGAACTCGTAAAAATGTTAAATATTATGGTTTAATTAATATTTAAATTCTTTTTTTTAATCTTCTTTTTTTAATATTATTTTTATAAAATCTGGTAAAGTTAATAAGTAACTTTGAGCATTTGGTAATTGCTCTTTGATTTTGATGAATAATTGTGAATAATTTTCAGCTTTTTCTTTTTGTTTAAGCATATCATTTCGTGTTTGTTCTCTCACAGGCCCCACAGGAATTCCCTTCATTACTGCTCTAGCAGGAATTGTTAACCCTGGTGGGACTTGGCTTTTATTTAGGAGGATCGCTCCTTCACCAATAGATGCTTCCTCATAAATTAAAGTACCTTCCTTTATCTGGACATAATCTTCTAAAAAACATCCCAAAAGTGTGACTCCCGATTCAATAATGCAATATCTACCAATATTGATTGAACTTTTTTGAGAACGGGTGAACATCATAACACCATCAAAAACAGTAGTATATTCTCCAATATTAATCGGTGAATTTTCACCACGAATTATTGATCCTGGCCATATTATTACACTGTCATTGACTCGTACATCACCTATAAGTGTTGCCATGGGGGATACATAACTTTTTGGACTAATAACAGGTTTTTTTCCATTATATTCTATAATAGGCATAATTTCTTCAGATTTTTTTTTTAATTAATTGAAGTTATTGTTGTCTAAATTCAATTTATATCTTAAGAAATTTAAACTTTTATTTAACCTATTTAGATATAAGTCTTAAAAGGATCTTTAGACTCAAATAAAACAAATTCAACTTGAGGAAACTCTAAACTTAGAATATTACATAATTTTTTTATAGCTAATATTTCGTTCTTATAATGTGATATTTCTATAAGATTTATACCGATATCTCTGGCGAGTGTAGCTTCAAAATAATTAATATTTCCTGAAACATAACAATCACATCCAATATTTACCACTTTTTTAAAGAGATTTGAGCTTATTATATCTCCTCCAATAATACATATTTTTTTTATCGGATTTCCTAGATTGCCCACATATAATACTGATTTTAAATTCAAATTCTTTTTTATTCTTGTAATTAAATCTTCTAACTTGAATGGATTTTTTTCGTTTGGATAGTATATTGGTGAACATATCCTGCCTATTGGGATTTTAATTCCTCTATTATTCTTAATTTCAAATGTATTTTCCAATTTTAAATAAAGAGCATTTACTAAGGTCTCTGAAACCCCTCCTTCTGCTGATATAAATGAAGAATTTAACACAAAAATAGATATAGGATATTTAGATAGTAAAGAGAGTTTATCTATTATAGTTTGAGTAAACTTTTTGATTGGCTTATTGACCAAGCTATGATGAGAAATTATTAAACTTATTTTGTGTTTTAAGGCAAAAAATATTGCCTCTAGGCTTAAATCTATTGTTAACATTACTTTCTTTATTATCGTATTGTCTTTAATTTTATCAAAATATAAACCATAAATTTCAGAATCAAGTCTAAATGCTTTTGGTGATAATTTATATGTTAAAAGTTCTCTTAATTCTTGAAAGAACGTCATAATCACTCAATTCATGTGCAAATATGAAAAATCCGCATATTATTAATGATGATGCTGAGTAAAGATTTTTTAATTTAGGATTAAAATATATAAATTAAATTGAAATTATCTTGAAATTGAGAGTGGTTAAAAAAAGTATGAATAAAAAAGAATGTATTTTTTGTAAAATAGCAGATAGAGAAATTTTTTCAAGAATATTATTTGAAAATGAGTCTACTCTAGGTTTCTTAGATTCTTCTCCCCTTTCGAATGGACACTCAATCATTATTCCTAAAAATCATTATTCAAATTTGGAGGATATTCCAGATAAGGAACTCACTGAATTATATAAAATAGTCAAAAAATTAGCAGTAAGAATACATCAAAATTTAAAAATTGATGGATATAATATACTTCAAAATAATTTTACAGCTGCTGGTCAGGTTATAAAACATTTTCACGTTCATATCATTCCTAGAAATTATAATGATAAGATATTCCGAATTGAAATACCAAGATCTCAAGCATCAGATAACCAACTAGATGATGTTTTTAAAATTTTAAGATCTTGAACTAAAATTCGCTCTAAAATTAGTTTTCTTTAAATTAATATTTGTAGAATTAAATTAGAAATGAGTCTAAAAAGATTTTTTAAAAAATTTCGATCAAAAACAAAAGAATTCTTCTCTGATGAATATGGGGGAAATCTTGTTGAATATGCATTATTAATTGGGTTTGCTTTATTTATACTCTTTATTGTTATCGGTGTTGTAACCTCATTACTAGATTGGACAGTAGGACTATCAAATGATTTTTTTAATCTATTTGGATGATAATCGTTAATTAATAGAGTGTAGATTTAGCTATGTTTTAATTATTTTATTTTCAATGATTTTAAAATTATATTGATCTCCCATTTCATCGAGATGGTTAATTAGATATTCAGCATCTAGTTTTAGATGATTAACAAATACATTAAAAGGTATTTTGTCTGCCTTATTCAAATAACGTCTAATTCTATTTTCAAGATCTTCTTTATCGGGAATAATTTCTTTTCTTTTTCTCGCTCGCAATTTCTCAAGGAGTGGATCATTCTTGCTATCATTAAAAAAGTATTCTACAATATTAGTTATTACTTGTGCTTTAGTGGGCCCAAATACGTCTACTAATTCTTCAATTAATTTCATATAACTCTTATTTAGCGTAACAGTTGTTCTCGTAGTTTCAGTCATACTTCAATATTAGATGATAAATAATCACTTAAAAATTTTATGCTGATTGATGATAATAATACATAAATAAGCATCATTTATATATTAACTAGAATTTATTAGATCATAAGAATAAATTTATTCTCTTAAAAAATTAAATCGTCGTAAAATTGTCGTGATTTAATCTACTAAAAAAGTGGAGGAATACAATATGGTAAATAAAATATCAATAAATAGTTATCCTGAACTAAAAGAATTTTATTCACCAATACAGGTTAACTTAATTAAAGCTTTAAAAGATGAAGGGCCCTCAACTAGGAGAGAATTAGTAAGAGAACTCAAAATTCCAAGAACAACAATATATGATAATTTAGTAAAACTTCAAAAAAGAAAATTAATTGAAAAATATTCGCGATCTAATGGAAAAAGAGGACGTCCTCTAATTCTCTGGAAATTGAAAGAATAAAAACTTTTTTTTCTCTTTAAATTTTTATTTTATAATTTTTATTAAATATTTATTAAAAACAATATACTCTCTTATATTTCCACTGGAAAAAGAATTTTAGAATACAAAACTAAAAAAAATATATATAAATTTTAGAATAAGGCCCAGTTAATTATTCTTACAACATATTTAAATAATCTTATTAAAACAAAAATAATTTAAAACTCTTGGTTTTCGTTATCATAACTATTCCAGTGGAAATTAAGGAGTATAAAAATAAAAATTAAGAGGTAATGATTTTAAAATCCTATTTAGGAATATAATAATATTCATTTATTTTTTTCTGGTATTTATCCTTGTTACTTCCTGCTTTATTAACACGTGGTCTTTTTGTAGTGGAATCTCTCCTAAATGTTATTCCCATCATTTTTAAGAACGTATTAAAACCATCTCTTAAATTTTGAGGTGGTAAAGCTTTACCATTTAGACCAGGAACACCTTCAAAAACCAATATTGAATCAGCAATAAAGTCTTGAGTTATGATATCATGTTCTACAACAAATCCAGATTTTTTCAATTCTTCTATAGATTTTCTAAGAAGTTGCGCAATCTGTAATCTCATTTCAACGTCTAAAAAAGCTGACGGTTCGTCTAATAAATAAATATCAGCATCAGTAGAAAGGCATTTCGCAATAGATATTCGCTGTAACTCACCACCACTTAATTCAGAAAGCTTTCTCTCCGCTATATTTTCTAAATTTAAATTATTTATTAACCTTTTTTTATAAGATTGACTGAGATGAGGAGCTAATTTAATATTTGTAATGAGGTCAGATACTAAGCCTTCTTCATCAATTTTAATATATTGAGGTTTTATTACAACTTTTAACTTTTCATAATTTTCTTCTTTATCTTCATTAATTCCACTATTTACTAAGTTTGAGACAGAGTTTATAAATGTAGTTTTCCCTATTCCATTTGGTCCTAAAACTCCTATTATCTCTCCTGCATGAATTTCACTACCAGAAGCAACTAAATGAAAATTACCTAAAGTAATATCAATATCATCATAAGAAAAAATTACATCGCCGGAATCAAATAATGATTCTTGTGGTGGCCGTTCATGGAAAATAATTGGTTCTTCCCTAAATCTTACATTCTCATCCTTTATATACCCATTTAAATAAATATTAATACCAACTCTAACACCTTGAGGATGAGACACAATTCCATAAACTCCTGGTTGTCCATATAAAATAGAAACGTAGTCACTCAAATAATCTAAAATTGCTAAATCATGTTCAACAACTATTATAGTCTTATTATTTTTTGATAGTGTTCGGATTAATTTTGCCATATTTATTCTTTCACTTACATCTAAGTAAGAACTTGGCTCATCAAATAAATATATATCCCCATCTTTAAGATAAGCTGCCGCTATAGCAACTCTCTGCAATTCTCCACCAGATAAAACAGAGATTTCCCTATCTAAAATTTCTGTAAGATTAAGTTTCTCAGAGATCTGATCCAGCTGATTTCCAATATCGTTTTTATTTAAAAGATCGATAACTTTTCCTGAAACAAATTTAGGAATCACAGTAATGTTCTGAGGTTTATGTACAATTTTAGCTTTGCTTTCATTAAGCTCAATGAAATACTGATGTAGTTCAGATCCTTTATAATGCTCAATTATCTCTCTCCAATCAGGAATTTCTTCATCAAACCGACCAAAGTTTATTTTTAATTCATTAGAAAGTAATTTTAATAATGTACTTTTCCCAATTCCATTTTGCCCGATTATTCCAAGTACACTTCCTTTTTTGGGGATAGCCATTCGAAATAGTGAGAATTGATCTTTACCGTATCTATATGAGATTTGATCTTGCAAAGGATCTGGTAAGTTTACAATGCTAATTGCCTTAAAAGGACATTTTTTAATACATATTCCTTCTCCTGAACATAAACTTTCTGTTATTACTACATATTTCTCATCAGGGCTTAAGACTATTGTTTTATCTCCTGTCCTCACTCTAGGGCAGTATTTTATGCAAGGCTTCTCTCCAAAAGGGCTACATTTATCAGGTTTGCAAAAATCTTTATTTAAAACGGCAATCCTCATGATTTTACTCCTATCACTTAAAAGTAAAAATGAATAATATACATTACCATCGTAAAAAGACAATTATACATAATAGAAAAATTTTTGTAATACAAAATATTACCTCATTAAAGCAAGACATATATAGTGAAGAAGAATTGAAAGAAGATTTTCCAGTCCATTGGTTGGAAGAAATTGTTGAAAAAATCTCCTCCCGTAAACCTGAAGAAATAACACTTTCAACAGGCAAGACTCCATCAGGCCATATTCATTTAGGAATATTACGAGAAATAATAATTTGTGATGCTTTAAGAAGAATATTTGAAAAACATAGAAAAAAAGTTAAGAATCTATTATTCTTCGACAGTTTAGATGCTGCTAAAAGATTTCCTCCATATATACCCGAAAAATTTCAAAATGAACACATTGGGAAACCTTTTGCTATGATTCCATGCCCCATTGAAGGTTGTAAATGTGAGAGTTATGCTCATCATTTTGGAAATGAATTAGTTGATGTTTTCCCTGATTTCGGTATCAGCTTAGAAGTAATCTGGTCCCACGAATTATATAAAACAAAAGAGATGCAAGAAAAAATTAAAATAGCGCTAGAAAATACAAAATTAATCAAAGAAATCCTAGGAAAATATATCCTCCCCACACTGAAGGAAGGAGATAAAGAAGATTTTATAGAAATGCAGAAAACTTGGATGCCCGTAATGGCAATATGTGAAAAATGTGATAAAATTCAACATCGTAACAAAGATGGATCTATTAATCCAAATAGAGTAAAAAAATATTACCGAAATGAAAGAAAAGTCTCATATGTTTGTGAAGCATGTGGAAATACTGGAAAACTTTCTATTTGGAGCGGAAGATTGAAATTAAATTGGCGTGTAGATTGGCCTGCTAAATGGGCTTTATTTACAACTACATGTGAACCAGCAGGTAAAGATCATAGTGTTAAAGGGGGTGCTTACGATACAGGCATTGAACTATGTCAAGCATTATATGGTTATGAAGGACCTGTTAAAGTTCCTTATGAATGGTTGCGATTAGGGGATCAAGACATGGGAACTTCTAAAGGGGTTATCTTTACACCGAAGAGATATCTCGATATCGCAGATCCTAGAATTTATAGGACTATAATTTTAAGAACCACTCCGACAAAACATATTACATTCAGGATCGAAGAACTACCTCAATATTATGATTATTATGAAAAGATGGAAAGTATATTTTATGATTTGGAAATTTCTGAAGACCCTGAAGAGAAAAGGTTTTTTAAATATTTATTTCCCTTGACTCAAATAACCGATGTTCCTGACAAAAAATCGCTTACTATACCTTTAAAACTTTTAATTTTTCTAACCCAAATTCAGAATATATTAAGTTTAGATAAACTCTATGAAAAAGCAAAATCCTATATAAAAACCCACAATATCTTAAATATAATAACTATACAAGAATTCGAGAGACTTCTCTCCCAAACTTATAATTGGATTGAAGAAGTCAAAAAAATGTTGGAAACTGAAAAAGACCCTAAGTTTAAAAAGGAAGTAATGAGAAAATTAGAGATTTTTACAATTCCTGATAAGCTGGATGAAAAAATAATATCGAAAATGGATGATAATCAAAAAAAAGGGATATATCTGTTAAGAGAATATCTAGAAAAAACTGAACAATTAGATCCTGATTCTATTCAAAATAGGATTTTTTTTATAGCAAAAGATAATTTAGGTCTCCCTCCCAAAAAATTATTTGAAGTTATCTATCAAATTATTTTAGGTAAAAAAAGTGGTCCCCGTTTAGGCCCATTTTTATCATTATTAGATAAAAGTTGGTTATTAGGAAGATTAAATATCTAATTTCAATATTATAGGAGTTTTTAATTATGATTCTTTCTTTTTCCTTCTAAACAATTTCCTTTTTTTCTTTTCTTTTAAGGCAGTATAGCAATCAGAACAATACGAAAAAGCTTCTGAAATCATTTCGTTGCACTTCTTACAATGCTTATGTGGATATATATAAGTTTCAGCCTTTTTCTGATATCTTTCAAATTTGCTCAAATTAAATCTCCATTGATTTTGCATATATAATTCCTAATGAATTATAACTTTTTCACTCCATTCTTATCAATTTTAATGCAAAAAAATTAGGCAGACTTTAATTTTTTTATTATTTCTACCGGATAAGAAGGAAAATATGAAGTAAAAACATCTTCACTTTTTATAATTTCATTTAATTTGTCCTCCCAGTATTTTAAAATTGTTTGAATCTTATTGGGATTGACTAATGCAAATACAGAACCGCCACCACCAGCACCAGTTAATTTTGCGGCATAGACATCTAGATGGACTTCTATTATCCTGATTAAGATATTATTTGCTAGTCCAATTCCATGTTTAAACCCAGCTTTTTTCATCACATAATTCATAATTTTTGTGTTTTCTCTAAAATATTTTCCTAGAGCACTCCAATCACGTCGCATTATGGCAAATCTAGATTTCCAGGCAATTTTTGCTAGTTTTTTATAACTATTTAAAAAAATTGGATTTTTTTCTAAATAAATTCTCCTTAATTTTCTATGAACATTTCCACTTTGGTGATGTACTCCTGAATAACAAATGATTATTGGGACATTATTTAATTCATAGATGTTGTCGATTCTATCATAGATAGCTAAAGGTTCTTGTGATATTTCTTTATGCTGGAGTCTACCATAATATGAACAAAAACTTAGACCTCCTCTACTTATTACATATCTATCTCCATAACCTGCAGTGATTTTTAAATCTTCATCCTCAACTTTAGTTGCCATTTCAGCTATAATGTCTTTATTTATTGGGAATTCATTTTCTCTCAACCTATTAATATTATTATACAAATCAAAATATTTCGCAAATCCAAAGAGAACTGCAATTATAATAGCAGCACTTCCACCTAATCCACTTTGTTTAGGAATTGTTGAAATTAATCCAATCTCAATATTTGACTTCAATAAAATTTTCTCAAAATAAGAGCTTACTTTAAAAAATCGATAAATACTAGCATAAATTAACTTATTTTGTCCATTGAGTTTAATCCGAATTTCTTTCTTACTTTTTGATAGTGTTTCCTCATGTTTTAAACAAACAACATAATTATTTGCAAGTCTTTTCACATCATATATTTTTAATCGATTCCTACCTTCAATTTTTTTAATATAAAAAAATGCTGATAGTGGATTATTTATTCCATTAATAGCTACAGATGGCATCTAAAAATCTCCTTCCACAGCATCTAAAGGATTTATTAAATTTATATGTGATGGTGCTTGAACTACGATGTCAGGGTTTAGACTAAACAAAAAATCTTTTATAGATTTTAGCAGATCAATTACCAAAATTCGATACTAATTTAATTAATTATAGTATTGACTTGGTTTTAAGTCTTATTTTAAGAATTAGATGATTTATTAATTTAGATTTGATCCTTATGATTATCATGAATTTTAGAGATTCTTGATGATTCAGAAAAAATGTATGTTTATATAAATTTTGTCAAAAATATTAATGAAATGGTTAAAAAAAGTAAGTACAAACTTTTTTCATATCTTATTGAAAATCATCTAATCTATTATAAGAGTATAAGAGAAAATAGTAAATTAATTGCTTTCGCAATTTTAGAATATTTAGATTATAACTCTATAGAATCCATAATAAATGACTTGTTAAGAAAGAGAGTAATTCAATATTACTCTATTCAGATAGAACCTAATGATAAACACAAAAAAATTTTACTCGTAAATTTTGAAGAATCTAAGAAAGAAAGGATAATTAAGGCTTTTAATGTTGTTCAACAAAGTCTACTCGAAACAGATGAAATAACTAAATTTTTAAAGGAAAAAGCGCTAGAAAAAGCATTTTTAGCAACTTTTTACCAAAAAATTAATTCTAATACTTCCATTAATAAAAATTCTGAATCCATTATAGTTACATCAGAGAAAAGCTCCACAGTTTTAAATTTTTATACGATAGATTTAGATTTAATTGAAAACACACACACATTTATATCAAGTTTTTTAAATCTAGCTACTAATTTTAGAAAGAAAATCCTATTAATTTTTAATTTTAAAATTGATAATAGCGAAATGATTAAAATTTCATCTTATTTTGTTTGGCAATCAGATAATGTTAATAAATCTCCGGACCTCGAGAACAGAGTTAACAATTTTTTTCGTTGCAATTTAATAAAAAGGCAGAATACCAAAATCAAGATGCTATTTCATTTTTTCTGGAGATTAGGAATTAATGATATCTTTTTTTTCTTAAATGATTTTTACGAACTGTTTAATTCAAATAGTTCCCACATTTCTCCAAGTTTACTAGAAATAAATCAATTGTTTGAAAAAAATTTATCAATTAATCACATTGAATATGTGAGATTAAGTAAAAACTTACTTTTTATTGAGCAAGATAATGTGCTTTTGATATTACAAAACCTAAAATGTGAATACATTCATAAAATTGTTGAAAAATATTATTCCAAATATTTTGTTTATATTTTAATATTAAATGATTTAGGATATAAAGAATTACTTGAAATGGAGACAATTAAATTAGTCAAAAATATAAATGTCATTAATCCTCAAGAAATTCATAAATTCAATTATAAAGATTTTAAGAAAAAGTTAAAAAATTCCTAAATCAATAGCAATATCTTGAGCTGAATATTCAGGATGAAGCTTAACAAACGCTTTTTTTTCCCCCTTAGGTGTAATCATTGTATTAACTTTTATCACTTTTACATTATGTAATTTTTCAATGGCTTTCTTAATTTGATTTTTGTTAGCTTTTCTATTTACTAAAAACACTAGTTTATTCTCTTTTTCAATTAAATCAAAAGTCTTTTCGGTAATTAAAGGTTTTTTAATAATTTTATAAAAAATCTCCACCTATATTCCCACCTCATAATTGTGTAAGTCATTTATAGCAGATTCCGTCCAAAGTATTAATCTACCCGATGATCCACCTGGTGCTAAAGTATTTATTGACAGGTTTTCAACTTTAACGACATCTGTTCCTGGAATATTTCTTGAGGCTTTAATAATACCAAAATCATCTTTTATAACAAGCAGAATTCCTTTTTTTTTTTTATATTTACGGCTTCTTGATTTCCCTTTCCCTGCTCTTATCTTAGTACGTTGCTTTATATTTATCAAATCCTCTTGTAATCCCAATTTGCACAAAGTTGAATAGATATTTGTTGTTTTCTTTATTGTTTGAATTTTATCATCAACTACTAGAGGGATATCTGGGATGTTCTTAACAATAAAACCTCCTTTCTTCACCCAAGATTCATCTCCAGATGCAGATATTGCAGAAATTATTGATAATTTATTAATTTGTTTATTAATTTTTTTCTTAATCTTTTTTTCTGTCTTTATTGGGTGTGTTCGTCGGCCTCCTTTAGCATAAGGAACTCTTCCCACATGTCTAGCAGTGGCAAAACCACTCCCTTTAATTCTAGGTGCTCTTGAGACCCCATGACCTGTTCCCCAACCTTTAGCAGTATTTCTTAGTCCTGCTCTTTTGTCTCTGCCCTGAATTTGTTTATTTTTACTTTGGGATATTGAATTTGCCAGCTGAATGAGATCAAATCTAGCTTTTACATCAAATATTTTAGGCTTATCAATTAATCCTTTCTTCTTTCCATCTAAATTATACACATTGATTTTTTCCATTATATCACCAGTATATTAAAATTATTTTCTTTGTTGGCTTTCTCGACTTATAAATGTAATTTCTGGAGTATTCACATCAAAAGATCTTAAAGGTCTTATTGTTTTTCTTATTCTTATTAGTCTTTTCTTAGGCCCTGGAATAGATCCCAGAACTAGTATATAATCTCCTCGAATTTTGCCATATTTAATAAATCCTCCTTTTGGGTTAATTTCTTCTTCATTTTCACCTATTAACATTATTCTCTTATGATATTCTGTCCTTTGATGATAACCTAATTGACCTGCACGTGGAACAGTATATAGCACTCTAGCAGGATGCCAGGGGCCAATACAAGCAACAGCTCTCCTAGCTTTATTATTTTTACGAGTAAGTATCTTTACTCCAAATCTTTTGACAGGACCTTGAAATCCTTTTCCTTTAGTTACTGCAATCACATCAATTAATTCTCCTTCATTTAAAACATCTCTAGCTTTAATTTCTTTACCCAAGTTTTTAAATGCGGAATTAAATTCATCTTTAGGTTGCTTTATCGAATTAATTTTTATTTCAATAATGTCAGGTTTTTTCCTAGGCAAAGACGTTTTATAGGGCTGAGTGTGAAAAATTCCTCTAACTTCACTTGATTGATTTATCGTTTTTAAAATTTCTTTTTTTGTCTCTTTAATTTCACTCTTCTCTATATTAGGAAGATTTATTTTCCGAGATAAATAATTATTAAATTCATGTGTATATAACTCTCCAATTATATACTTACCATACTCATCTTCATTATAAACTCTAATACCTATTAGAATTAATGGTGGAACTTCAATAACAGTAACAGGTTTCATTAATTCTTTTCCATAATATGGACTATTTTTCTGATCCTCGATATATGTAATGTGAGTCATACCTGCTTTAAAGCCTGCAAAACCAAGAAATTTAATATCATCTATACCGTCTAACCAATGTCTTACTCGACCTTTTACTTGTACTGCTCTCTTTCTAGGTAGAAATGCCAATGATCCATGTCTTGGGGCGTGTTTTTTACGATGACCCATGATTTATCACATTTACTTTTGAAATTGAATTTTTCAAAATAAATAAGTTTTTTCATTTATAAATACTTGTTTACGGATAAAAGGGGGTTATTTAAATTTTTCTTTATAAAACTAGTTTTAATGTCTACAAAAGATCTAACATATTTCAAAGAAAAAGAAAATTTGGATGGAAAAAAAGAAAGTATTTTAATCTTAGATTGTCATAAATGCCCCCAAAAAGAAGAATATTTCTTTAAATCTAAAAAATGCATCTACTGTTTTTTAGATACTCTCTTTAAGAATAGAGATCGGAAATTTGATTACATATCAATATTATGGAACGAAATCTTAATTACTGCAAATCAATTTAACCTACTGTTAGATTATTTCAAGACTTTAAAAACGATAAAAAGAATTTATAGTAAAATCAAAAAAACCAAAAACCAAATATGTAATTATAAGGAATTTAGCTGTAAGATTTTTCCCAATATCTCTTCCTTCTTTAATTTTAAAGATTTCGAGTATTATAACCCAATTTTGATCTATAATAATTGTGTAAAAACATTATCAAATGTAGAAAAAATACTTACCAATGATCCAATTTGCAAAGATTGCTGTGATTCAATTGAAATCTCATTAAAAAATATTCTTAAAGTCTTAACTAGTTTAAAAATCATTCAAAAACTTAAAATTTATAATCTAGATAGCGAAACTTTTAAAAATTATAGTAATTTCTATGAATATTTTTTCTTAAGGCATTCAGTTTTATTAAATGGCACTCACAATGTCCACGAAATCGACATGACCCCTCAAAAAATGATAGATACTTATTATACTGGATACAACGATATTTTTAAGGTTTTTCTTTCCGAAAAACCTCATGAAAATGAGAAGATTTACAGAGTAGAATATTTTTTCAAGGGAAATCCACAAGAGGATTACTTTGAAAAGATTATAAAAGACATTTATCATGATATTGAAATTACGGAACTTGATAAGCTAGTTTCTTTAGAAAAATTAATAGAATTCTATAAAATAGAAGCTTTAAAATTATTGAGTTCAAAATATGATCTTTCAAATTCACTCAGAGAGAAGATTGGTTTTTTAACTTCAATAAAAAAACTGAATTTAGAAAAACTATTTCCATTATTGAGTGATGATTCCATAGAAGAGATATTTTTAGACTCTCCTAAAGATGAAATCTATATAAATCATCAAAAGCATGGGCGGTGTCGAACGAAAATAAGCTTTAACTCAAAAGAAATTGAACGTGTTAAAGCATTAATTAGATTATACAGTGGTAAAAGACTTGATTTTAGGAATCCAATAATTAAATTTGTAATAAAGAATAAATATTTTTATTGTAGGTTTTCTATTGATGTTGAACCTATCCAGATAAATAATTTTGCTCTAGATATAAGAAAATTAAATAAAAATATATTAACTATACAAGATTTACTGAAAAACAAAACAATTGATTCATTAATAGCAGCATTTTTATATTTCAATATTCTTCACAGAAAAAATATTACAGTTACGGGTGAAACTGACACAGGTAAAACAACCTTGATTAATTCATTAGATTTATTAACATCAAAAGACTTTAGAAAGATTTATGTTGAAAATATTATAGAATCATTAAACCAATTTGAATTTGGCAAACATCAGTTAAAGTATAGGGTAGATTCATTGGAGGAATCGAATATAGAAAAATATTCAAAAAGTAATCAGATTAAAACTCTTTTACACAGAACACCTGATATTATATACTTAGGTGAGATTCTCACAAAAGAGGAAGCAGAAGCTATGTTCCAATGTCTAGCTGCTGGATTAAGAGGATTTCAAACAATTCATTCCAAAAATGTTGGCTCTCTTTTAAATCGTTTTCTTTATCATTTCAAAATTAATAGGTCATGTCTTAATGATTTAGATTTAATTATTCTGATGAAAAAAAGAAATAATGAGAGAAAGATAGTAGGAGTATATGAAATTTCTCAATCTCCTAATTCAAAAAACAGGTTATTCAATTCTATCTTTGAATACAACCCCCAATCTAATAATTGGCTCTTAATAAAATCCCTATATGATACAAATGTTCTTTCGGATATAAAAAAATATGAAGACTTACCTAAAGCAAATTTCGAATTAATAATTGAGATTTACCAGGAAATTTTCGACTTTCTCTTTAGAACAAATAAAATAAAAAATTCTGAATTAATTGAATTTTTTCATAGAATCTCATATTATTCTTTAGACTCTATTGAATCATTAAAACTATTTTGGAATAGATGGAAAAAGAATCGAAGTTTAAATTTTTAAATTTAGAATCAATGACATGACCAATTTAATTGAGAAATCCTTATTACTGGGATTCGGGATTTTTACACTTACAATTTTTGCTTCAATTATCATCCCCTTCTTAGGTAAAATAGCAGATTTTAATCAAAATGGGAGGAATGATTTAGAAACTTATATGTCATTTATTAATGAAATTGATCAGGGTATTCAATATGTTATCCAAAATCAAGATGAAGTATATCTCAAAATAATCAATTATCCCTCAGAGATAAATACAACTTTTTATGCTAACATTGCTAAGTATGAATTTTTTATCGAAGAACAACTTTGTGTAAAAATTGAAGAATATAACGAATTTTTTATAAATTCTTATTATCATCAAATTCCACCAGGAGCATTTCTTTTAAGCATATCCTGTTATTTATCTTTAATTAAAGTCAATATTAGTAAAATTAATTAAAACACTTATTTGCATGAGAAATAAAAAAAACTACATTAAATTTTGTAAAAAATTCCATAATTATTTTTTACCTCAATTAAAATTTAAGGCGTTGAATGAACGATACAGCCAACTTTACAGAATGTTATATGAAATTGATAAAGAAGACGTTAATAAAGCAAGCTTTTTTATTTTTGCAACCTCTTTTAGTATTTTAGTCTTATTATCAATAGCATTTGTGAAGTTAAATCTTCTTATAATATTATTATATTCATTTATATTCTCTTTAATGCTCTCATATAAATTTAATTTAATTCTTTATCATGATATTAATAAAAAAGAAGCAGAAATAAATGCTATGGTTTATCTTGTTAAGGTAGATTTTTCATTAATCAAAAAAACATTAAAATCTAATGCTGATCATTATTTAAGTTTTATAAACCTAATTAAGGAATATAATCTTCCAATTTCAGAAAATTTTAAAAAAATATTTATAAAAGTTCATGAGGGGGAAATGCCTGAAAATGAATTAAAGAAAATTGTTACCCCATCAAGGGATTTTAATCTATATTTAAAAACATTATTGATTAATAATTTTGATGAAAGGAATGATATCGATAAGCTTGCTGAAACCACAATAGAAAATAACTTCAAAATATATTTAAGAGAAATTCAATCAAAAATAAGTATTATCTTTTTTATAGGCTTTTTTTTTCCAATAGGGCTATGCTTTTTGATATTATTTCAATTAGTAAACATAATCATTCTAATTTTTCTAATACCATTTTTTTTATATATGTTAAACTATTTATGTCGTAAATTTATAAGAAGAAACTCGTATATGATTGGTGTTTTAAATGATTATACAGGTTTAGAAAAGAAGAAATTTAATGAATTTTTATTATTTTTAAAGGGGTTTGCCCTAAATTTAAAAAATAATTTATCTCCTGAAAAAGCATTTCTTGAGTCATATTCTCAAAATAAAAATCTTTTTGCAGTCATAGAAAAAACTTTAAAAAACCAATTATCTCGATTATTAACTTTTAAATACTCATTCCATGATATAATACAATTTTTTAAGTTAGAATTAACATCAATAAGATACTCTATAATATTAGATGTTATTGAGAGATTTGTAACTGAAAATCCTTATCATACCAATCAAAAAATTCTCGATATTTTAAGGATACTTCATAAACATCAAAAACTTGAAAAAAAACTTGAAGTTATTATTAAAGGAGAAAAGTTTAAAATATTTTTCTTTATTTTTCTTTTACCAATATTAATCGGGGCAATTTCAGGTATGTTTCCTTTTTTTATTTTAGTAACAAGAAATATTGATCCTATTACTCCTCTTTTATTAATTGATTTTAATAATCAGATAAGTATCTATTATTTATTTTTGATATTTTTAGTATTTTCTTCGAGTATTTCAATTACTTCGAATTATTTCTTAAAAATAATTAAATATAAAAAAAAATTTCTTGTAATTTTACTTTCTAACCTTATTTTCATTTTGGTATTTATATCTTCTTTAATTAATACCTTAAATTTTCTATAAAAATATTTTCTATATTAAGAAATTCCGAAAAGATAAATAGATTCTATGACGATAAATGACCCAATGAAAATTATAATGAGTGTAGAATAAAAAAAAATAAATTTGAAAAAAGTTACGTTCTCTAAATTATTTGTATATACTAAAATCTCTAATCTTTCTAATAATATATAAAAAGGAATTATTAAAATTAGGAAAATCAAAAGAGAAATTAATGATGTAAGCATTTCAGCAGAAATTGCAGAATATATAAAGATAATAATGAAGACACTTAAAATTAATAAAACTTCAATTAATAGAATGTTAAATTCTAACATTTCTTAAACTGTTTGCATTATAAATTATTTAAAGGGCTCGCATTCTAATTCCTAGTGATTTTATAGCAAAATTAATAGAATTAGGTTTTTAAAGTTAGAAAATATTATATAAGAAAAAAAGCTGATAATAATTATGAGAAATTTAAAATTAAAAGGACTCAAATATAGTAAAGGTAAATATTATCTCTTTAACGATCGATTTGTATTTTTTCCTCCTCAAATAATCGATATTTTATCATCTATTTATGGAGAAGGAGTGAAATCATTACTAGTTTGGCTCGGTAAAAAGGCGGGTTGGACTTTGATACATAATTGGGATGAAAATTTAAATCCAAAAACATTAGATGATTTAGTGACCCAGTGCTGTAATATATTAAGCAATCATGGATGGGGGCGTTTTGTACCAAAACAAATCTCTGAGGATTTAATTATTTTAAATCTTTTTCATAATATTTCTTCAGAATTAGAAAACAAATCAAAATATTTCTGTTATTTTATAACAGGTTTGTTAACTGGTATTGGAGAATTTGCTCTCTATAGAGTCAATGTTTCTGAAAATCAATGTTGCCTAGAAGATACAAATTTAGATTTCTGTGAATACAAAATAGAACGAATTAAATGAGCATTCTTTTACCAAGGATCCCATTCTTCTGGATTTAATTCTTCTTTATCATTATTCTCAAAATTTTTATTGCTAGAGTCAGTTTGTAATGGAAATAAATCTTCATCCATATCTGGAATCTCTTTTTGAATTATTTGCTGTTTATCCTCCATTAAATCCAGATCCTCCTCAATTATAAGAGATTCCTCACCAATAACAACATCTTTAAAAGCTGATATTAATGATAGGAAATTAAAAAACTCTTCTTTATTCATTTCCACTCTCACAATAGTATCATTATTTAAGAGCGCTAGTTTAATTATTCGCACTTCACCACTAATCTCCACAGAAGTAATTTCAATATTATCATTTTTATTTTTTAGTTGAATTTTCCAGGATGTTTCTCTAGTTTTTTCAATCTCCATATTTAATTTTCACATTTAAAAATTATTAAAATTCACTAATTTAATAAAAATTATTAAATTTAAAATTAATTCGATTATCATTAATTAAATTAGTTTTTTAGTAAAAAAAAGTAAGAATATAGGTAAAAATAATTAATATAATGAGAGGAGGCCGATATTGAATTAGCACTTGCAACTTCTTTTTTTTATCATTATATATCAATAGACTAGACTTAAGGCGCATCTTCTCTGCTTTGTATTCACTTAAATTTGAATAATTCAGAAATTTATAAAAACTCTTAATATAAAATCTCTTGAATACTGAGAATTTTAAATTTAAATCAAAGAACGTAATGAATGAATTTCGGTTTTTAATGAAAGAATTTACTATAAAATTTAGGATGAATATCAAAGTGAAAAATATTGAAAATAATAAAAAGAATGAAGTTACATAATTGAATTTCATTACGTTTAGAGGATGAGTTAAATATATTAAGATAATAAGTTTTCCATCGCTTCCGCCTATTATTTTTAAATTAAATAGTATGAATGAATGAAGAAAAACAATTAAGAAAAAAAAAATCTTCCAAAAATAAATATTATAATATTATTGAAATAAAATAAACACTCAAATATATTCAGAATAAAACCCATACCAAAACCTAGTTTAAAAAACTTATTTGGAACTTTACGATATTTTAAATCAAAAAAAAATAATGTTGGGAACAGAATACAGAAATAAAAACTTGTTAAAACAAGAATAATAAATTTCATATTTTCAAAAATCTCCTTCCCAAATTTCTATAAATTTTTTAAGACTTCTTGCTTTTAGATTTTCTGATTTATATCTAAAGATTTTTATTCTCCCAAATTTTTTTTCTTGGATTAAATTAACCATCTTAAGGAAATTTAGGTGTTTCAGAGCACACATATAGTTCAATCTAGTTTTTTTTATTATTAATGAAATAGTCAATTCTTCATATCTAGCTAAAGTCTTCAGTATTTTAACTCTAGCTCGTGATCCTAATAAATCTTCAATTAAATTTTTTTTCTCTATTCCATTGACAATCATATTTTAAATCCTTTGGCGTTTAACATTTCTATTGTATTCCTTTTTAAATGAGGTAAACTTAAATCAGGGATTTCAATTATTGTATGTCTACCCTTTATTCTTTCACTAACGGTTTTAGTAGCTATAAGGTTTTCTCTCTTAAATTCTTGGAGGTAATTCCAAAGTTGAGAATTAGATCTTGGTTTCATTTCAACATTCTCACATATTATATAATACATCTTTAATGCTTCATTAAAAGAAATTTTAACTTTATCGTAATTATTTAGCGCTTTAATAATGGCAAGTAAGAATGACAATTTTTGTGAATTCATACATTCTAAGACATCTATTGTTGAATAAGGAAGTAAATCTTGGTTACCTAATCTAATACATTCAGAATTTATATATTTTAAATTCTTACTTTCAGCGATTTTACATGATTTCCAGATTATATTTAATCCGCACCTAACATCACTAGAATTAAAAGTGATTTCAGATATCATTTCAATCATTTTATCAGATAAAACATTTTTCTTAAGGCTAATATCTGCGCGATATTTTAGAATATCAAAAATTTGTTCCCTAGAATATTTTTTAAAATCTATTATATTAGTTTGGAGTGTACTCATTGTACTAACATCTAAATTGTTTAAACAAGAAAGATCTCTCACAATTCCTATAATTGATAACCTTTGATCACATTTTATGGCGTCATCATTAATTCTAGTTAAAGAATAAATTAAATCTTCATGTTTATTTATTAAATAACTTAATTCATCTAGTACAATTAATATATGCATATCATTTCGATGAAGAAATTCAATTAAGACATCTAACAAATCCTGTAATGAATAGCCTCTTTTAGGAAAATTTCTGTCTAATATTTGAATTATCTTGATTAAGACTTTATAACTGGTCCTTTCCTTTCTGCAATTAACATGAGCGTACATTATATTTATATTTCGCTTTTTTGAAGCATTTTCAAGCAATTTTCCAAAACACTTTACAGTAACAGTTTTCCCAATTCCTGTTTTTCCGGTTATTAATACCTTTCTTGATATTGTATTTGGATTAGTAATTAATCCCAGGAAAAGCTGAGATAATAATGAAAGCTCTTTTTCTCTATGAGGTAATTCCTCTGGAATAAAATTTATATCAAGTTTACTTTCATCCTTGAACATTGATGGTCTTTTTAATAATTCTTCAAAGAATTCCATACCTATGCAATTCATTTAATGAGATTTTATGATGATTTAAGAAAACATTCGTTTATAATAAAGTACAGAGTATTAATTTTTTATCGACAATTAGTAATTGTTTTAATAGTGAATACGTCCAATTCTTCTTAAAAATAGAATCTGTAGAGATCTGAATTAGCTATAAAAATTTAATAAATAGTCTAGGAGTTTTATTGGTTTTACACAAATAATACATTAATAGCATTTTCCATTAATGTAGATTTAAAATTTAATATCTAATGATCAATTCTGTAAGTAGTTTTTCACTTTTACTTTTTTTATTAATTATTACATATGATATTAGTATAAGTGAAATAATTAGAATGGTTGTAAAAGATAAGAGCCTTATTTGAAGAGTATTTTGCACTTTGGAATATATCTCGTTATTTAAATTAAAACTTAAAATTATCGTTCTGTTATCTAAAAAAGCGGTTCCATTAAAAAATATACTAAGATTAAAATCTTGATCTGTTTGATTATATTTAAATGAATCTTGAGAAATTAAAACTGTTAAAAACCCATATTCGTCTGTTTTATATTCGTTGACAAATGTTAACGTCATGTTGTTAAAAATTTTTATTAATAAGATATAATCTACTAGCGGCTTTACAGAGTGGTTAATGTAATAATAACAATATAATTTCATTTCTAAATCTTCATTATCTTTTAAATTATTATTAAAAGTGATAATATCTATGATTAAATCATTTTTTTCTGTTAGTATTTCATACACAAATTTTGTATCATTATAGACCATATTATTTTTTATTGAAAAGATTAAAAGATTCATTCCCAATTTTAAATTAGAGAGAGATAATAGATTTATACAAATAGCTCCTGACGAATTTGTTGTATAATTACTCTGGAATAGAATCAAATCATCATATTTAATATTAAAATGTACAGTGAAGTTAATTAAATTTTGATTATCTTCCACGGTATTATCATAAAATTTTGCAATAAATGACAAATTTTCCCCTAAAATAATTCTATCTTTAAATCCCGTTAGCTCACAGGAAATATTTCTCTTAATGATTTCAATTTCCAAAGTTTCTAAATAAGTACACATTGTATTTGTAGTATCAATTTGAAAATAAAAAACAAAAAAATTTATATAGAGAACATAGGAACAATTATTAGAATCTAAATTAAGTTCATGGGTGTTTACAATCCAATTCTTTTCATAAGCTCCAACTTGATTGTATTTTGAAGAATTCCAAATAATCTGATCAAATTTATCTGTAATATGAATTTGAGTATAAGCAATTTCATTAAGAGTGTTATAATATAACTCCCAAGATGCATTTATTTTTATATCTTCATTAAAATAATATTCAGTTTGATCTGCATTTAATACAATCAAATTACAATTAAACGCATTCGCAAGATTGATTAAACTTAAAAGTTCCATCAAGATTAATATCGGAAGTATAAAGAAGTATTTTTTTTTCACACCATAATTTTCTAGTTTAACCTATAAAAACCTAAATAATTCCAAAAAAATTTATTTTACCAAATATTTTATTTCTAATTAAGAAAAGTATAATAAAAGTAACTAAAATGGGTAAAGTAAGAACTGTTTTAATTAAAAATGTTTCGAAGGAATTAATAAATAAATATCCAAATGTGTTTACAACCGATTTTGAAGTTAATAAAAAATTATTGGATAAATATCTTGAAATCGATTCAAAACATTTAAGAAATAGAATCTCAGGATATATTGTAACTTTATTAAAGATTAGGGAAAGAGAATAAATTGGCTCTAATTTTTTTTTCTTTCTATGATATAGATATAAGAAAAAGGGATAAAAATCAACGATAATATCAAAAAAATGGCCGATCTTCTCAGATCTGGAAATACAATGCTAAATATGGCTTGTCCAGTTTGTAGTAACCCAATTTTCCGAAATAGAGATGGAAAAACATTTTGCCCAACATGTAATAGAGATGTTAAAGTTGTTAAAAGTAGACCTCATCAAGATAATGTCATTAAAAGCGAACCCAATATTAAAGAACAAGAAAAGGGATATCACTATGACAAACAAAACGAGTTGATAAATTCATTAGAAGAAGTTTTATTAGAAAAAATTGAAATAATCACTAATAAATTGAAAAATGAGAACCATTTACAACTCATTGAAACATATACAAACATTCTAATCAATTGTTTTGAAATCCTTAATACAATCCAATCTAAGAGATAAAGGTACAAAAATAATTTTTTTGAAGACTGCACTAATTTTTAAATTATATGACCTTAAAATCATATGAAATTATGACATCACCAAATTGATGCTTCTGCCGGGATTTGAACCCGGGTTCCGAGGGTGAGAGCCTCGTATGCTTAATCCTAAAAATAGTTTTTTAAAAACTATAATAGCTTGACCAGACTACACTACAGAAGCAGAAGAAGTGTATAATACTAATAACCTATCACGCTAATAATATTAAATTTATATAATTTAAAAAATTTAATATGATCAAAGTCCTTTCTGAGTAAGTTAAATTCATCAATCATATCCAAATTTCATCCAATTTTAGACCCTTATTTAATAAAAAATGGCTTTAGAAGATTTACATAATGATCTCTAATAGAATATTCTGCAATTTTTGTGGCTTCAGAGATGATTTTCTGCGTTAAAATTGTTTTTTGGCCATAATCTTTCGCTAATAATTTATCTGCAAGATATATTATCGCCCCAGTTAAAATAAAAGGGTTTCTGCCACCCCTTTGTCGCAAAGGTAAATCTTTTAAGATTTCACGGCATTTTCTTATTAGCCTATTTTGAAATTCACTTTCAGACCATAATATTCCTTTCTTAATCAACCTCTCCTTTAGATATTTATGTCTTATTACATCATCTATTAATCTAACAAGATAATCTTCGCTTTTATGAGGAGTTGATTCATCGTTTAGATGACATTTATATCTAATACCATCCCTTAAAATTAATCTAGGGTTTACTCGGTGTCCAAAGTTTTGAAAAGCATTTGAGATTTCAGTAATCGTTATGGGAGCATTATGAAATTCCTTTCTAACTGCAAAAAATATACAAAATGCTATAAGTGAAATATTATTAATTACTTTTTCTTCAGTTTTAATTATCTTCTTGTAGTAATAAGCAGCATTATTTCGAATGTTCTTATTTAAGTTGAGATACAAAGAAATTTTGTTTAAAATATTAAAAACTCGATATTCTGTTTCATGATTTTTAATACGTAAGAATTGAGCATAATTTTTTTTTAATCTCCTAAATAGTTTTTGCTCACCTGGGGGTAAGAGCTTTCCATTTTTATCTTTTAAATATTTAGATTTTTCATAGTCTATAAATGAACCTAAACCTCCTATAAAATCTGTTCTTTCTCCTAAAGCTACGTACTGTTTACTTAAAGTATTT
Organism: Promethearchaeota archaeon; assembly: GCA_016839915.1. Taxonomy (GTDB): domain Archaea; phylum Asgardarchaeota; class Lokiarchaeia; order Sigyniarchaeales; family SOKP01; genus Loki-b32. The sequence goes on along the minus strand of JAEOTH010000074.1, from coordinate 5,250 downwards.
TTATTTTTTAAATCATTGAATACGAACGCAGATTCTTTGAAAAAGTTATTAATAACTAATCCACAGTCTTTACATATTTTTTCAAAGCTATTTAAAATTATTTTTCCTCTACATTCAGGACATTTTTCGGTATCTTCTCTATTACTTTCAATAAAGTTGATTTTCAATCACTTTTTCGTTTAGACTTTAAATTAAAGATTTTTGACTTATGTTAAATTAGTTTTGTAGAATAAGCATACTAAGAGCAGTAATGGTTTTACTATGAGATAAAATAATAATATTTAGAGAAGGGGGGAGGAGGTAAAAAGTAAAAAAAATCGGAATTTAAAAGATTCAAATCAAATGTATATTAATCTATGGATTGAATTTAAAAAGCTTAATATTGTACTTAAAAAACTTGAATTGCGATGAATCAAACATCTAATAGTCTAGAAAAAATTAAAAAAATCACTTCTAGTAACTGCGATATATTAATTGATATTATAAAAACACTTAAAAATAGAATAAAAAGCAAAAGAGAAATAATGTACTCTGATATTATTAATTTAATTATTAGAGAAGATTATATTGGAGAAAGATATAGCCAATTGATTTTATGGTGTAATTATAATATTAGATTAGGAAAAACATATCTCGACTTTGAATGAAAAATTATATGATTTAAGAATCTAGAGATTTTTCCTAAAAGGACTAGTTTTAACAAAAAGTTAAAATATCACAAAGGAATTATAAATACTAAATTATAATAATACCTATTAATATATTTTAATAAAAATTAATAGAATATTTCGTCAATCATAAACTATTCACGAAATATTTCCAAAGGAACGATTTTTTTACTACAAAATTTAATAATTAAGGGAAGATTCTTAATGGTACGGTTTACAGCAGATCACAAGGTATATATTAAAATCTTATATTGGGGAATGGCAGGATCAGGAAAAACAACAATTGTAGATACACTTTATAGGTTTACTAAAGAAAATGAAATAGATATTGAACCTACTGGAAATTTAACAAAAATCTCAATGGCTTCTGGATCAACATTATATTTTGACCGAGGAATCTTTCAATCAACAAAACAAAAAAGTCGGGGCAAAGTTTTTTATCATGTGTATACCGTTGCGGGGCAGAGAAGGTTTTCCCCTTTAAGAAAAAAGATATTCAAGGGGACAGATGGAGTTATTTTTACTGTTGATTCTCAAACTCACTTCTTTGAAGATAATATTGAGTCATTAAAAGAACTTAAAAATGTTACGAGAGGAAAATTGATTAAAGAAATTCCTTTAATCGTGATGCTTAATAAACAAGATCTATCTGAGGTTATTGGAGAAGAAGACTTTAAACAAGTATTAAAAGATGAAAAACTTTGGTATGAACCGGATCATGAACTTTACATTTGGAATCCTATAATTTACAAAACTTGTGCTTTATATGAGCAAAGGAGAAATATTTATCGGAGTTTCTTTGAATGTCAAAGAAGAACAGGATTATACCAAATTTACGGTGATGGAGAAGCTCCAATTGGTGATAATTTTAAAGAATTTCGTGATTTTTAGTTTTTATATTATTGTTTTACTTTAGAATTATACACAATTATCTATTAAACATATTTAACAATTATAACAAACAAAAAGTATCCAAGGAGTTAAAGAGGGTTGTAAATATTCAATGAAAAAGACTAGACAAGGATGATCTACGATAAGTAGGAATGATAAGTTATAGTTACTTTGAGGATTATAAAAACCTAAACTCCACCTAATAAATTTCGAATAATTAAGATAAAATATAAAAATCTTTCTTCATTTAGTCTCAGTAAATTAAAACAAAATAAAATGTGAATGAAAAACGGGTTTATATAATAATATAAAGAACAATTTACCAAAACAATTTTCAATTTTTCAACTAATGAACGTTTTAGGTATTGACGCTTTAGAAGTACGAAAAGTAAGAAATTTACTTAAACAATTCTACACACAAGGTTATATTAAAAGAATTTCAAAGAATATGTACCAAAAGGTTGAGAAATAAAATAAAAATAGAAATTAATTATTAAGATGAATCTTTAGTTGTGGAAAGATAAATTTTACCAATCCACTAAAAGAATCTAATACTCCTTTTCCCTTAGTTGCAATAGTTTTTTTGAAAGAAATGTGTCTAAACCTATCAGACTCAATAAATGAAAGAAATCCATTACTTTCTGGATTATATAAATCTAATAAATCGTATTTGTTTAAAGATATTACGATCGGTATATTATAGAATTCAGATCCAAACAATGTTTTTAATTCGTTCCATGATCTAATATTATGATCTAAATATTTAGATTGAGAATCTACTACAAAAATCAACCCATCCACACCATTTAATGTTGCGGGACGGGTACTAGCATAAAAGTCTTGGCCTGTTGCTGAATAAATTAAGAATTTTAAACTCCAATCGACACCTTTAAATTTTAATACTCCGAAATCAAAAAATAAGGTGCGACCAACTGTACTATCAATTGATTTAACTGAATGTTCTTTATTAAAATAAGAGAAAAGTGATTTAATTGATGTAGTTTTCCCTGACATAGCAGGGCCGTAATATACTATTTTAACTTGCAAAATTTTATCATCATAATTGAATATCATAATAATTTCTAACCCCAAAGTGAGACTATTTTATCACCCATAATAGCTTTTTTTCCATCTTCGATTAAATCTGAATAATCATCTCCCCATTCTTTTTTAATAAATGTACAAATTCTATCTATTGGAGCTTCTTCATAATCGATTGTTTCTAATAATGTTTTACTACTAACACGGGTTTGAATTCCAATATTGTTTAATAAATTCAATCTAGATAAAATAAAATATGCTCTTTTTGAACCAGAAAAAAAATTTTGAATTTCTCTTTTGAATATATTTTTTTTTAATTCATTTTTTTCTACTTCAAAGTCTAAAAGCGTTTTTAACAAATCCTTGTCCAGTTGATTAATTGTTATTTTATCTGATAATACTCTCTTCATTTTAGCTATTGATTTTTCAGTATCTTGGGAAATTTTCTTAAAAATATTTTGTTCAAGTATTAAGTTAATTAATTTTAAATTCAAACCCTCAACCTCTATTGAAATCGCATTAGAATTGAGATTAATATAAAGTAAGGAATCAGTAGTTTTCTTTATTAAGCTTTTAATATAAATTAATTCTTCTTTCTTATTTGGTTTCTTTAATCCAATTAGCCATGAATGGAGATTATCAAATTGACTTATAGCTTTAGATGAAACACTACAAGGGCATCTTATATGAGCACGTTGATAATTATAATCTATATTTTCATTTGAAATAAGATTTTCATAATCTTCTCTTGAAACAAAATCAGTATAAAATACATATTCTTTTCGAAAATGAACTAGCTCCGAAAGTTCAATCAAAAAATCATCTACTTTATCTGAATCTTCCCCTAAAACTATTATTGGGATTCTATCTAATAAACAATACAAAATTATTGAATTATTATTACGTTTTAATTGATCTAGAAATTCAAAAAAATTCATGCTCCCACCTTTTTATTTTATTACTAATTCTCCTAGCATTCTCTTGATGTCAAACGTTTGATGATCCTGAATTTCTGATGCTCTTTTAATAAGCATATCAATCTTTTTAGAAAATTGAGGAAGTATCAATCGTATCAAACCTAGTTTTTGCCTAAGTTTACCAATTTCTGTGCTGAATATTGCTTTTCCTAAACCATCTATGAATTGAAATGAATTTTGGCAATCCAGGAGAATTCTCTCAGCTTGCATTTTCTTTAATAACCAAGCACATCTATTAGCAGTTTGGAATAGTGAATAACTCATAGCTGAGATTTTATCTATTTTTTCATTATCAGGGTCGACTTTTTTTAAGATTTTTGAAGCAATAAACCCTCCTTCAATAGTGATAAAAGCATATTTTAAATCTGGAATTGTAACAGAAATATTATTTAACACTTTTCTTAATTCTAGAGATATACTTTCTGAAAAACTTAAGGAAAATGATGACAACCTTAAATCAAAATCTTCTGTTTCTTTAACATTAAATCCTTCAATGATACTTTGAATTTTTTGATTATTAAACTGAATTAATGGTGGTTTAAAGGACTCTCCCGATGTTATCAAAGTGGTTTTTATTTTTTTCAGGCATTCATTAGTTTGTAAGAAGATCCCACCTAAGTTTATGTTAGGTTGAGCTGTAATTGCTATGAAAAATTCATGATTTGTATCTAGGATACCCTGTGTTTCTAATATCTTATTTAATGAGCTGTGTAATGGGCTATTCAATGGAGCAATTAAAATTTTAGCTTTTTTCCCTTCTATTAGGATATACTTTAAATCCTTTGGGTGTAAATGTATTCCTACGTTAAATATCGCACTAGTTGCCGAACTCACATTAAATATTTCATCTTTAGAAAACCAAACTCCCGTAGATTGTATTGGATTGCCATCTCGCTGAGTTAGTACAGCATTTTCTACACCTTTAAGTTGTTTTATTTGATCTAAATGGATTCCAATTTTATCTTTTAGATGCATTTTAAACCATATATTCTCTTATTGAATTGATAACTTCTAATTTTAATAGAGATTTTTAAACTACGAAAATTTATTAAGGAATCTTTAAGTTTTCGTTGATAAATAAAAAAATTTAAAACATATTCCACCTTTATAGTATATTAGCAAATCGCATCTTTACCGGTGTAAGCTTAGATTTCGGTAAACTTCCGATAAATGAAGAGTTAAATCAAAGATGCGGTAAAAAAGATGTGGTTATATATTTAAAGTATATAACTGAAGAAAGTTTAATTAAGAACTCCTAAGAATAACGAAATATCAATTCCAAATTATAGTTTAAGTCCTTGGAAAAAACTTCAAATAAATTAATTCCGGTTGATCCTGCCGGACCCGACTGCTATTTGGGTGAGAATAAGCCATGCGAGTCGAATGGGATACCTAAATTTCCCATGGCGAACTGCTCAGTAACACATGATCAACTTACCCTATAGAGAAAAATAACCTCGGGAAACTGAGGATAATATTTCATAGTTGAATTGGCTTGGAAAAGTTTTTCAATAAAAGGGATAAAAAAAATGGTTTTTATCTGCTATAGGATAGGATCGTGGACGATCATGGTTGTTGGTGAGGTAAAGGCTCACCAAGCCGATAATCGATAGGGGCCGTGAGAGCGGGAGCCCCGAGATGGGTACTGAGACAACGACCCAGGCCTTACGAGG
>JAEOTH010000073.1 GCA_016839915.1 Promethearchaeota archaeon | reverse complement strand
GATTTATATCATTATGATTTGCATCTAAACCATACATCAAGCTATTAATATTGTTTATTGTAAATCTGGATTCAAAGGACTTATTTACTACTAGAATTTCCCAGAGTTCACTTGAAAATTGAATTCTATCTCCTGTTATAAGAATAGAGCCTTTTAAGAGATCTGAGAGTTCTTCAAAAGTGAATATTTCAATTAGATTCATGGGCTCCAGAAGTTTTTTATGTTCTAAGATTTTAGATAAATTTTGTAGGATATGATCAAATTTATATAACTTCCATTAAGAATCGGAACTATCACGGAACTATCGTAAGCTCAATTATAAACGTAATTATTTCTCAAAATTATATTAGTCATCAAATAGATGAAATTTAAACTCTATAAAAAAAAGAATGTGAAAAAAATGAAAAATCAAAAATTTAAAACAATAACACTTTTAATGATTATTTCAATCTGGATTTTAAGTTCTCTAGTGCTCTCATTCTCTGTTTTCAATGATTTCAGTCCTGACACTAAAAATTCTTCATTAAAGTTAGCTTCCCCTCAATCTAATGCATTTATTTTAGACTATCACGTGGTTGTTGGAGGGATTGGATTCGATGATGAGTTGGAAGGTATAGTATTAGATCAAGATGGAAATATTATTCTATATGGTTATGTTGCAGGAAATATAGGATTCTTTAGACATGATCCAAGTTTATCGCCTACATATATTCCTCTTAACTCTACGAGTTCTACAGTATGGGGAGGTGGTGTTCCTTCAGCGCTTTCTCTTGATTCATTAGGGAATATATATCTTGCCGGTTATGCATTTCCTGAACAATATTTAATTAAATACAGTAATTCTTTAGCATTTCAATGGAATAAGACATGGGGAAATGGAACTCCATGTTATGATATGATTATAGATTCAAATGATAACATATTTGTAGCAGGAGATAATAGTGGTGGTATAAGTCATGGTGACTTGATTATGATAAAATATGATCCTAATGGTCATGAATTGTGGAATATAACCTGTCCTGAAGCATGGCCAACAATGTTTGCATTTGATTATAGGGTGTTATCTAAAGATTCAAATGATAACATCTATTTAATATATGATCAATATTCATATGGTATTGAAGGAGGGGTTTATGATGGACCAGTTTATAGAATATTAAAATTTAGTAATTCTGGAACTCTTTTATTAAATTATACTTATATCCCATCAAATTATGGAGAGAATGTTATGGCATTACGCAGTGTAACTCTTGATACTTCAGATAATTTATACATTTTGGGCAAATGCTTTTATAAAGATGCTATTTATCTTATTAAATACAATAATATGGGTGTTCTTCAATGGGATCAATCCTATAACTTTTATGGTTCAAATAATTATCCAAGAGAAATTGCATTTGATTCACTAGGAAATTTATATTTATTAGGGGAAGGAGATTATGTGGCTTTGGCCAAAATCGATCCAACTACAGGTAGTATTGTGTGGGAGACACCACATACCTCAATGAATGAACGAGCTTATTCAATAGCTTTTGATTCTTCAAATAATATATATCTTGCAGGTAAAACCCTTGATCCTTCTGATAATGACATGCTTTTAATCAAATATAGTTCTGGAGGTCAATTATTAGGAAAAAGTACATTTGACTTCCAAGGTAATGAGACGGGACTATCAATTGTTATTAATTCAAATGATCAAATTTTTGTCGCTGGAGACGCGGATAGTTTTTTTGCTTCAAATGACTATGACTTTTTACTTCTTAAACTTTCTTCCATGACCGGTGGTGTTTCATTTGGTCATTATCATCTACTTTTTCTATGCCTAGCAGGAGTCTTTTTAGTCCTTATAATAAGAAAAAGAACTAATAGATCAATCAATGATAGTTTGGGTGATGAAAATGGTTATAAATGAAGAACCATGGTCAAAAAAAGTATGGTATATAGAAGGGTTAATTATATTTTCAATGATTATTTTTGGAGTATATTCAAATATTGCAGTGATGCTAACACTTGTCATCCTTTCAGTAATCGTGATTGGAATAATATCTATATACTATAAACGAATTGAATCAGCAGATATTAAGCCAGAGTTGATTCCTACCAATTTATATTCGCAACAGCTTGAAAATAATAGCTCCGGAACTTCCTATGATGAAAATCAATACACCTCACTCAGAAATATCTTAAACATACCTAAATCGAGTAGTTCATCAAATACGCAACAAATTGAACCGATAACTAGCAATTACTCATTAGCTGTTCAAGCCGAAGATAAATCACAGGCAAAGTATGTAACATTTGAAGGTGTACAATACCGTGTACGGTCAAAGACTTTGAAAATTCATAATAAGAACATAAAAAATATCACTGATATTCAAGGCCTTGATAAAATTTGGCGTCTAAGAAAGCTAGATCTTTCTCACAATCAAATTGAAACTATGAAGGGAATTGAATATCTCCCGAATTTAAGAATATTAAAGCTGAGTGACAATAAGATCCAAAAAATTGAAAATATTAAACACTTTCAAAAACTGAAAAAACTTACTATTGATAATAACCAATTAAAGGAACTATATGCTTTTGATTTACCTAATACGTTGAAACACATTAACATAGCAAAAAATCCAATAGAGAAATTCACCATTTACACTAAAGCTACTTATAAAACAATCCACTTTGGACCAAAAAAATGGTTTCCAAAACAGGAGCTGAAGCGGTTGAAGAAAAAGATGCGTCGTTTATCAAAATCTTATATGAGTTATAGTTCAAATGGTGATTTTAGAACAGGACTAATTTATTTTGCTGTCTGGGCGATGCTTAGCTTTATAGTAGCTTTATTGATCAATTTAATATTCTGGGGAGTCATGCACTCTAATTCAATATTAATTATTGGTTTCTGGGAGTGCTTATTCAATCAAGGTTCATGGAGTTTTGTCGTTGGTGCTATTGGAGCTATTTTTATAATATATTTTTTCTATATTGAGCTCTACGGTTAGTAAACTTATATTTAATTTTACATCTTTTTTTTTTTATTTAATAGCATCAAATTTTTTCTATCTCTTTCTATTCTGTATTTTCAAAGATTTTTACCAAAATAATTGGGATTCATCAAATATTACTTCCATTAAAAAATGGAACTATCATAGAAGTATCGGAAGCTCAATTATAAAGGATAATTTCTCTCAAAATTACATAATTCATCAAACAGATGAAAATTTAGAAATTAAAAAAAAAATGTAAAAATTCAAAAGAAAAAGGTTAAGATGTGAAATTATAATGAATAGAGAAAAAAAAATATTATTTGTATTGCTGTCTTTAATGCTATTATTAGGATCTTTTGGTATTATAAATATTAAAATTAATCCAATAAAAACTATTGAAGATCCTAAAACTAGTGGTTTTGGTGATTTATTAGGAAATTACTATGATGGAGGATATGCTTATGATGTTGCTGTGTCCGGTTCGATTGCCTACGTTGCGGATGGGAGCGATGGCTTGGAAATAATAGCAACCCAAGATCCCACAAATCCTCATGAATTAGGTCAATTTCCGAATGGTATAGGTCTTACGGAAGAAGTGTGGATTTCGAATGAAATTGCATTTCTATTAGATACCTGGTGGGGTTTAGTAATTGTAAATGTAAGTGATCCATCAAACCCAATAGAAATAGGAAGACAGGAAGGAACCTTCCACTCGGATCTATTTATAAAAGATGATTTTGCTTATATTGTGGGTCGACCTTTTGTCCAACAGGGTGAGACACAACCTATACAATATTTTCAAGTTGTTGATATCTCAGATCTTTCGAATCCCACTATTGTAGCTGATTTAAAATCAACTCCACCATATCATTGGGGTGAAGCTATTTGTATAGAAAATGATATTGCTTTTGTTGCAGGAGACTGTCTTCATATTATTAACATAAGTAATCCTTTTGATCCCCAAGTTCTAAATATTTATCAAACTATGGAAGGATATGAAGATGGAAGAAGTCTACTTTTTAGCTTTAATCTCATAAATTAAAACTTTAATGTATTATTTAACAGTATAGAGTTCAAGGATTTTATGAAATATGTTGGATCAGAAAACGATCTAGATCACGAAATTAAAATTAAATGTTATGTCTAATTATAACCCTTTGTTATATCTTTATATGAAATCATGATTTGCTATGCTGTTCTATAACTTATTTCATAAAAGATTAAGTATAAATGGGAAGGATATCGTGATGGAATGTATGAGTTCAAATAATTGATCCTACCTAAACATGCTCATTTGAAATCAAAAATTGATCATTTCTTATTAATTGAATTCACTAGTAAAAAATTTGTTAAGTATTTTCATCAAATTTTTTTGTCGACCATATTTGATTGATCACATTTATCGGATTATTGATGATCAACCAACACATTTAAATATAAGAAATACTAATTAAAATTTAAATACAATAGTATTTTGAAATTAATTTTAATCATATAATAAAAAATATAAAAAAAACTCGTGGAGGAGATTAACCATCGCGGCTTTTGCCTGGTCGCCCTTGCGCGCTTTGATGAAAAAAGCAGGTGCTGAAATCGTAAGTAGAGCAGCAGTCGATAAATTAATGGACTATTTAGAAGAATATGCTAAAGGTCTTACAGGCTGTGCTTTAGACATCGCAAAGCACTCAGGGCGTAAAAAAGTAACTGCAGCTGATATGAAAATCGCTATCGGGTTAGTATAAAGCGATATCATAAGGCTAAATACAAACTAAATTAATTTTTCTTTTTTCTTTTAATTTCTGCTTCAAAATCGTCTTGAATATATAACTCTAGAATTTTTACGCAAAAAGTCTTACAACACATATTTTCTGTTTTCCAAACATGTGAGCAATGGTTGCGCACTCGATATTGCTAAGCATTCCGGAAGAAAGAAAGTAAACCATTTCGGATTCTGTAATGGTCTTCAAACAGCAGCAGACATGAAAATCGCTATTAACTTAATATTTTGAATTTCTGTTTAATTACTTTTAAGTCCAATCTATCATCTTTAGGGGGATAAATAGTTACAAAAAAATTGATATAATCCTTAATAATCGCTAATGTATCAAATTCTTGGTTATTATACAGTTTCTTTTTAAACACTGTCAAGTCATACTGGGATAATTTTAATATTCTAAGAAACTTAAGTGAATAATAAGCCTCGATTTCTTTATGATCATCATAAATTTGTACAGAAATTAGCTGCAACGACATACAAGATAATTTCGGACGTGGTTTGGGTTTTGGAATGAATTCAAAGATATCCAACTTCTTCCATCGGGGGTTATGATATTATATTTTTAGTGATTACATCATTTCTTTTTTCTTTAACTGTTATTAAAAAAATTAAAGAGAAGTAGTTATTAAATGATTAAATGATTAAATTGCTGTGAGATTTTTCTTTGCCGATGATGCGATTGGGGGCAATATAGTAGCCCACGGCTGTCGCCTCTAAATATTAAACTTGAATCTTATAAATATTTAGTAGTTACGTCAATATGTTTATTTATTTTATCTGCAGCGGAGACTAGTAAATTTAATATTTGGGAAGCTTTCCCACTATCGTAGATTAAGAATTTAATTTGTTTTATGGTATGGGCTCTCAAAAATTTAAGATTAAATTTAGATACTTCCCTATCTCCCCACATAGTTCTTTTTCCGCGAACATGGAGTTTCATTCTATCAAAATCAGACCATTTGATTATTTTTAATGATTTCAGTGGGATATTTATTTCGATTTGTTTATCTGATATTGATAACATCTTACTCCCATGCTTCTTATATAAATAAAACATTAAAGGAAAAATCACAAAAATGAAAGGACTATTAACAATAAACATGATTACTGCTTTATCTGCATCAGTGAGTGTGAACGGTTGCGGAATTCGAAATGTGGACATCGTCCCAAAATTCATGAAGATCACAAAAATTAAGATTCCAATGAGAAATCCATAGAAAATCTTTATCTGCGAATCTTTAATTACCTGCTTGCTACTTTCACTAATATTTTTCATACTCATTACCTCTTTATTATGAATTTACAATATACCATAGAAAAATAATTATTAAAGGAGAGATTAATAGACAAACTCCAAAAACTGGCCAAAAAAATGATGGAGCAAACATACTTAGATTTAAAACTTCTCCACCTGTTATTTTGATAATATTATAAAATACAACCCAAATAATAAATGTAAATAACAATGCTACAAATGGATAGGCAATTACTATTAAAATTTTCGAGATAATAGCAGTATTAAGTTCTTTTAGAGATCGAACTGTTGGATTAGGGGTTCT
>JAEOTH010000072.1 GCA_016839915.1 Promethearchaeota archaeon | reverse complement strand
TAAACCGAATCCATTAAGAAAGGGGGGATTTATTTGAACAAATCAGAAGAAAAAGAGTTGTATGACTTTTTTTTCCATGAGTCGCGATTCCCTTTGGTTGAAGGACAGTTATCCCCTGAAAATACCAAGAAATTCAGGAAGTTATCGAATGAGGATAAAGCTCTTTTTATCAATATTTTAATCAAAGAAGGAAAATTATCGTGGTAAGTGTCCAAGGTTTTAAGCTTCGTTATTCTCCTTTCTTTTATTTTATCTTTTTTTTTAAGCAGAGTTAATCGGTATATAACCTTAAAACTGGACATTGAAAATTTTGAAGAACTTAATATCATCGGCATCGTAAGAATCCTGATTAGAGGGGTTATCAACCATGAGAGAACAAGCTATTATTTTTTAATTTGTTATCATAAAAATATTCAAAATACCGTTATATTTTATCGATATACATATAAAATAAGGAAGTTCATACATTTAAATATATGTGGACTTTTTCAACACTTTTTCAACATTCAAAAACCGATAATCTTACTTAAAAAGGACTGGATTAAATTAATTGTCTACTTAATGAAGGAGATATTAAGTTTAGCTTAAGGATTATTAGATTTCGAGATTCTAAGCTCTAAGGTTAATATTAATTTTTATACAAAAAAATCGATTTTTACTTATTTTTTCGAATTTCCTCAGCCATTTTTATAATTTCTATCAATTGATAGTTCACATCATGAGTTCGAACTAAGTGAGCTCCATTAAACACTGCTATTGCTGTTGCGGAAAGAGTCCCATAAAATCTATCTTCTGGATCTGGTATATTTAAAGTTGTCCCGATAAAGGATTTTCTTGAAATGGCTACCAAGATTGGTTTATTCAATTTTTTAAGTTTCTGGAGATTCCCTATTATCTTTAAGTCATATAAATGAGATTTTTTCTCAATCCAATGACCTATTCCTGGGTCTAAAATGATCTTATTTTCATCATAACCTTTCTTCTTCAGATTTTTAATAGTATTATTAAACTCTTCAATAATTTCATCAATAGTACACAGATCTCCTGGAACCTTTTTCGAAGCCATAATAATTATTGGAAGATCTTTAGCTATTATGAAATCTGCTAAGGAAGGATCTGTTTTTAAGCAACTTACATCATTAATTATAATTTTTCTCTTCTCTTTACTGGCAATATTAAAGGCACTTTCTGCAACTTCTCTATATTGTGTATCAACAGAGATTATGTTGTTCTCTGGAATGATCTTACAAACAACATCCATCGCAATATTCATCCTTTTAACCTCTTCTTCTATTGAAATTTTATCTGACCAAGGAGCAGTAGACCGTCCACCAATATCCAATATCTGAGCACCATTATTTATCATATTAAGAGCTGCTTCTCTAATCATTTCCGGTTCACTATAAACAGAGCCTTTATAGAATGATTCAGGACTTAGATTTATAACTCCAATGATTACAGTGGGAAAATCATCACCAATATCTAAAAAATCAAATAACTTCGAATATATTTTCATCATAATCTCTCTATAAAATGAAAAAAAAATATATCAAATAAGTATTATTCTATTAAGTGCGATGGAATTATTTTCAATAAAGCTTCCTCTTATCAAGAAAAATGATCCATTATTGGAGATTATTATTCAAAACATTAGGGATCAAGGAAAATCTTTGAATGAGGGAGATATCATTGTTATTGCCGAAAAAGTGGTTGCTACATCTCAAGGAAGAGTAATAAGTTTATTGGAAGTTGATGAAGTTTCAGAAAGAGCTAAAAAATTGGCAAAAGAATATGACATGGATGAAAAATATGTAGAATTAATCTTACAGGAAGCTTCTATGATTCTCGGAGGGATGAGGCATGTCATATTAGCGAAAGTTAACGACTTTCTTATAGCAAATGCAGGTATCGATCAGTCTAATGCAGATATAGGAAATGTTGTTCTATTGCCAAAGAATCTAAAGGAAGTTGTTTGGAGTTATTGGAAAGCGTTAAGAAAGGAGTATAGAATCAATAATTTAGGAGTGATTATTGCAGATTCAAGAGTTCAACCTCTAAGAAAAGGGACTATTGGGATAGCTTTAGCCTCAGCAGGATTTGAACCAGTGGAAGATCTACGAGGGCAACCAGATCTCTTTAAAAGACCAATGGAGATAACCATGAGGGCTGTAGCAGATGATCTTGCGAGTGCTGCTCAATTTCTATTAAGTGAAGCTGATCAACAAACTCCAGTAGTTATAATAAGGGATAGCAAAGTTGAATTCACTGAAAATCCTCAATTAACTCCTGAAATGGCACCAGAAGAATGTCTCTATATGAATATCTTTTCAAAATATCTTCTTAGAAAACAAGGAGAAGATTAGCTTTTAGATGTTTATAAATTTACCCTTAATTGTGAAATGAAATGGATAATATCTTTCGATTAAAAAGAAGTCAAGTTGAACCCGCTTCTAAAATACTTGCTAGAACTTTTGAAAACGAACCTTTAATCATAGATTGGTTCCCAGATGCTACTAAAAGAGTTGAGCAAAGTTATCATTTAATGAAAAACTCCATTCGCTATTGTATGAGATTCGGTGAAGTTTATACTACATCACCTAAATTGGAGGGAATTGCCCTATGGCAATTAAAGGATCCGAAAGAAGAACAACAGAATAAACCTAGGAGCTTATATGCAAATTGGCTAAGATTTAGAGTAGTGGTTGCTTTAGGTGAAGCATTGGAAAAAGTAGACTCTATGTACGATTGTATCATTTCAACACAATACGAACTTGTACCTTCACTTCACTGGTACTTCTTTACCCTAGGTGTAGATCCAAATTTTCAAGGGAAAGGATTTGCAAGCAGGTTGATTAGACCTATGCTTGCTCGGATAGATGAAGAACAATTACATTGTTATCTTGACACTAATAATGAAAAAAATATTGCAATATATCAACATTTTGGTTTCAAAGTCCTGAAAAAGTATCAAATCCCTGGATCTAATGTTATTAATTGGTCAATGTTAAGAGAAAATCCACTTTAATTTGGTCTGTTTTATTTAATAATTCAGTCAAATTTTTTAGAAATCTCTTATTTGTATAGATATAATCTTTAAAAATATAATGCAACGTCACATAGTTAGTAGTCTGTTTAATAATGAAGGAATCAAAATATACAACAATTGAAGAGGCTCTTAAAAAAGGTTCGGCTATAGTACATTTAAGAGGTTGGGTTTATAGAGAAAGAAAATCGAATAAATTTGTATTCATTGTATTAAGAGATGAATCAGATATAATTCAGTGTGTTATTTCTAAAGCTAAAAAACCAGAGATCTTTGAAAATGCTGAAAAGTTAACTATTGAATCTTCAGTTAAAGTATCAGGGGATCTAAAGGAGGATGATAGAGCTCCTACTGGGTATGAAGTTTCTGTAACAGACTTAGAAATCGTTCAGATCGCTGAACCGTTTCCAATAACAGAGCACCAATCACCTGAACTTTTATATGACAATAGACATCTATGGATAAGATCAAGGAAATTGAATGCTATTTTAAAAATCCGGCATACCGTTGTTGGAGCTATACACGAATTTTTTAGAAGTAATGGTTATTATGAATTTGATGCTCCTATTTTCCAACCTAGCCAATCTGAAGGTGGCGCTACTTTATTTGAGGTTAAATATTTTGACGATATAACATACCTTAGTCAAACATGGCAATTATATGCTGAGGCTGGCATCTTTTCATTAGGTAAAATTTACAATATGGGACCAACCTTCAGAGCAGAAAAATCAAAAACTTCAAGACATTTATCAGAATTCTGGATGGCGGAAATGGAAGCTGCTTGGATGCAACTTGATGAAGTTACGGAAGTAGCCAAAGATGAAATCAGGTTTATCGTCAAAAAAGTCTTAGAAAATAACAGTAAGGAACTTGAAATTTTAGAGAGAGATATTAAATTAATAGAGCATTATGCAGAAGCTGAATATCCAACAATAAAATATTCAGAAGCTTTGGAAATCCTTAATACAAAATATCAAATGAATGTTCCTTGGGGTAAGGATTTAAGGACTATTGAAGAAGCTAAAATTGCAGATCATTTTAAAGTTCCGGTTGTTGTCACACATTATCCTACAGAGATTATGGGGTTCTATAAACCTCCAAGTGAAGAAAATTCGAAAGAGGCATTATGCTTTGATATGCTAGCTCCAGAAGGTTATTGTGAAATTATTGGTGGGTCAGAAAGAAGTCTGTTAGTTGACAATATGATGGAGAGATTAGAAGCTGATGGTGAAGATCCGAAAAATTATGAGTGGTATTTTGAATTAAGGCATTATGGCAGTGTTCCTCATTCTGGATATGGAGTAGGCGTTGAAAGAGTCGTTATGTGGCTTTGCGGAATAGATAATATAAAAGATGCCATTCCTTTCCCTAGAACTATGTTAAGAAAGGCACCTTAATAAAGAAAAATAGATGTTATACTTAAGTATTAATTATTAACTATTTTTTATTGATTATAAAACATTTAAATAATTTTAGCTCGGGTCCAATGAAATTCTATGAATATATGGCATACGAATTAATTGAAATAATTAAGAATAAGGAACTATTAATTCAAGAATTATTAGAAGCTAATTTTCAAAGAATAGAAGAAACTGAGCAAATTTTACATTCATTTGTAAATTTATCTAAAGACAAGGCATTAAAAAAAGCAGAACTACTAGAAAATGATTTAAAAAAAGGTAAGAAAATCGGTAGACTTTATGGTTTACCGTTAGCGAATAAAGATCTTATTTGTGTCAAAAATTTCCCAACTACTTGTAGTTCGAAAATTTTGCATGGTTATCGCCCTCCATATAATGCTTTTGTGATTGAACGGTTAGTTGAACAAGAAGGAGCAATCCATATAGGTAATACTAATATGGATGAATTTGCAATGGGTAGTTCTACAGAAAACAGTTGTTATGGTTGTACATATAATCCATGGGATATTTCAAGAGTTCCTGGTGGTTCAAGTGGAGGTTCTGGGGCCTGTATCGCATCAGGACAATCAATATTAGCTTTGGGAAGTGATACAGGTGGAAGTATTCGATGTCCTGCTGCATTTTGCGGAGTTGTTGGATTGAAACCTACATATGGAAGAGTATCTAGATATGGATTGATTGCATTCGCAAATTCGTTAGATCAGATTGGACCAATTACTAAGTGTGTTTACGATTCAGCCTTAATGCTTGAAATTATGTCAGGTAAAG
Source organism: Promethearchaeota archaeon (assembly GCA_016839915.1). GTDB lineage: Archaea > Asgardarchaeota > Lokiarchaeia > Sigyniarchaeales > SOKP01 > Loki-b32. The sequence continues at coordinate 12,541 of JAEOTH010000072.1, read as the reverse complement.
ATCCACTCGATTCAACTTCGGTTGATATTAAAGTAGATAATTATACTGCAAATTTAAAGAAACCAATCGATAAGAAGGTTTTAGGTATACCAAAAGAAATTTTTGGAGAGGGAGTTAATCAGGAAGTAGAGAGTGCCGTAAGAAAAGCTATTACTAAATTAGAGAGCTTAGGAGCAAATATCATAGACATTTCAATCCCACATTTAGAGTATACTGTAGCTACTTACTATTTATTATGTATGAGTGAAGCCAGCTCAAACTTAGCAAGATATGATGGATTAAGATATGGGAGTATGAGTAATAATCTTTCTGGCGATGTGTATGATGTTTTTAGCAGAACTAGAAGTGAGAGATTTGGTCCCGAAGTACGAAGAAGAATATTTTTAGGAACATATGCTTTATCCGCGGGATATTATGATATGTTCTATATTAAAGCTCTTAAAGTTAGGTCATTAATAAAAAATGATTTTGTTGAAGCCTTTAAAAAATGTGACTCTATTGTTTGTCCAACAATGCCTTCCACAGCTTTTCAAGTTGGAGAATTTATTGATGATCCTTTACAGATGTATAAAGCAGACATTTTAACCTGTCCAGTTAACCTAGCGGGTATCCCTGCATTATCTATACCATGTGGTTTTGATAATCATAATTTACCCATTGGTTTTCAAATTATTGGAGATTATTTTGACGAAAAAAGTATACTTAATATAGGGTATCAATTAGAGCAAGAACTAAACATTTATCGAAAAATTGCTCCAGTTACAAAATGAGGTAAATGATTTGAATAATCAAAATAATGATGTGATTATTGGCCTTGAGGTCCATATTCAATTGACAAATCTCAAAACGAAACTTTTTTGTAGCTGCAATAATGATTATCGTGGTACAGAAGCAAATTCACATGTATGTCCTATTTGTATAGGCTTACCAGGTTCACTTCCAGTATTGAATAAGAAAGCCATAGAATTTGCAACTAGATTAGCAATAGTTTTAAATTGTAAAATAAATCAGAAGTTTTGGTTCTTCAGAAAACAATATTTTTACGTAGATTTAGCTAAAGGTTTTCAAATTAGCCAGTACAATAAAGCAGGAGGAAGGGCTTTTGCAGATGAAGGAAAAATTACAATCAAATTAAATTCTCACAAAAAAGTAATAATACTGAATCGAATTCACTTAGAAGAAGATCCAGCAAGGCTTGTTCATAAAGGAAGTATAGCAACATCTCCATATACATTAGTAGATTACAATAGATCGGGAGTTTGCTTAATAGAGATTGTTACAGAACCCGTAATAGATTCACCAGAAGAAGCTCGTGAATTTTTAAGACAGCTTAAATCAATTGTTCAGTATACTGGAATTTCAAGTCTCGATCTCGAAGGATCGGTGAGAGTAGATGCAAATATCTCACTAAGGAGTCATGAACGGAGTGAAGTTAAAAATATCAACAGTTTTAGGGAAGTTGAACGTGCTTTAAGGCATGAAATCATTAGACAGAAAAACCTACTTAAAAGAGGAAAAAAATTAATACAAGAAACAAGGCATTGGGATGATAAAAGAAGAATCACAATTTCACTACGAACAAAAGAATTTGAGGCAGATTATAGATATTTTCCAGAGCAGGACTTAGTTCCGATAGAAATTGATGACAATTTTATTCAAAAAGTTAAAGATCAATTACCAGAAATGCCAATTGAGAGATCGAGAAGACTTCAGAGAGATTATAATTTATCTGAATTTGATTCAGATAATTTAGTTTTAGATAAAGATATTGCTGATTTTTACGAGGACGGAGTAAATTCAGACGCTTCATTTGGGCCAAATGAATACAAGCAGTACTGCAATTGGTTGATGAATGATATATCAAGATGGTTAAATGAACAAAATAAAATAATAACAGATACAAAACTTCACCCTCACCAAATTGTCGATTTAATCAGATATCTAAATGAAGGGAAAATTACAACCAAAATTGCTAAAACCATTATAGATGATATGATGGAGGGTTTTTCAATCTCTGAGATACTTGAAAAGAAAGACAAAAAAAGAATTTCCGATGATAATCTACTTAAAAAGCTAAGCAAGGAAGTTATTGAGGAAAATCCTAAAATTGTTAACGATTGTCGTGATAATCCAAAAGCAATAGAAGCGTTAATAGGCAGAATTATGGTTAAAACTAGGGGACAAGCGGATCCACATATAGCCCGAAGAATAATCCTTGATCTTCTAAAACAATTTGGAAAAATCAAGTAAGTAAAATCACTTTGAATAAAAGAAATATAGTAAATTAACGCGATAGCGTTTCTTTTTATATAAATCCGCTTTGCTTTAAACCATTTATCATCATGTCAACAAGAAATACAAATAGTTTCTCGTTCCAAGTTTTAGAATCAGGAACAAAGGTTTTATAATATTTACTTGTTATATCGTCAATTGATGGATTTTCATTATACCATTCAATTAGAGAATTCTTTACTTTAAAATATAGATCTTCCATTTCATTTAATATTTGTTTAAAGTGATCACCTTTCCATACTCCAAAATGAGCTAAAGAGATAGAGTCTAACTCGTTTTTCATATCTCTTAATTTATTAAAAGTTTTAAGTAATTCTTCTTCATGAAAATCAGGTGGCATGATAGAAACAAAAAATGCATCCTGATCCAATCGATCCATTATTGCATCCCCAATAAATATATTTCTATTTGTTTTGTCAAATAATCCAATAGAGTCCATTGTATGTCCAAAAAAATTCAAAACTTCTAATCCCAGTCCATTAATATCGATGATATCACCTTCCTTTAATGGCGTAATCTCTCCTTCAAAAGGATAAACCTCCTCAAATCCTTCAAATCCTACAATCATTTTTTCTGGATGGCGCAAATTATCTACAGCATTTTCAGCAGCTAAAACTTCAACTTCACTCTCTTTCATAGAATTAATTAATTTAGATAAACCCTGGGCGTGATCCCAATGAGAATGTGTTATTACTAGTTTATGTATAGGATAAAGCCCTAAATCTTTAAGTTTTTTTAAAATTTTACGAACTTTTAATGTTTCTCCAACATCAACCATCACACGCATTCCATTATGTTCAATAATATAAATTGAAAGAAATTTCTGCATTCCCATTGTCATAGCATCTATTAAATAATAGTTATCATCATATTTTCCTTCAGAATTTATAATTACCATATTCATCACCTTCAAATTTTATTATAAAATAATTATTTTGATTATAATTTAAATCTTAAGCAAGGAATTTAGAAATGAAAATAAACACACTAAAATATAGTTTGTTAATAAAATAATAAAAAAGTTAAACTAATGATTGTAATGCTGAACTGGCAGCATCTAATTTTAAATTGATTATCCCTAGTTTTGCTTCACGAGTTGTAATAATAGTCAAAATACTCCCTTTTATTTCGCTAAACAGTATTTTACCTTTTTCAGATTCAATAATAGCACTAAAAAATTGTCCTTGCTCTAATTCTTTTGTTGCTCTTTGGCTCGCTTTCAGGATCAGGGTAACCATCGCTGCTACCACTTCAGGATCTACCCACCCCGGTAAAGCACTTCCTTTTATTAAGCCGAATTTTTCAATTAGGGCAGCTCCATGAACACCTTTTATAGCTTTCAAACTATCGAGTATTTCAGTTATTCTTTCACTCATTTGAATTCAATTTATATTTGTGTTAGTGAGAATAATATTTCTATATTTATTATGTAAGTTTTAATTATATTTAAGTATAGGAATCTTGCTTAAAAAAGCTAATTTTTCCTAATTTATTTTATAAAAAGAAATGAACGTATGACTAACATAGTTTTTAGACATTACAAGGAAGGCGATGAAAAGCAACTAGCTGAACTATTTAATCTAGCTTTCCAAAAAAGCGTTGTGACAAGAACTTCTACTAGCTGGCAGTGGAGGTATATAAAATCCCCTGGATTTGAACCTGAGATGTGTCAAATTGCCGAAGATATTAATAAAAAAAAGATTGTTGGAGCAATTTTTGTTAATTTAATAGAGAAAATCCCTGTTGGAAAGGAGCAATATTTAATAGGGGATATTAATGATGTTTCTACTCATCCAAATTATATTAAAAGGGGGATAGCTACAAAATTATTGGAAAATTCGATTGAATATATGACAGAAAAAGGTTGTGATTTTTCAATGTTATGTACAGGATTAAAAGGATTTGCTAGAAGCAAACTTTATCAAAAATTAGGTTATTTCGATCTTGAAAAAAGATATTATTTCGTTCATATCCCAAATGTTCCTCAACTTATTCGGAATATTTTTGGGTTTGCCTTTTTTTTTCCTATATTTTTTATAATCTCCTATTTACCTCGATTTTTATACCGATTAAGTTTAAAGTTTAAGAGTTTTTATAAAGATTTTTCATATGAGATTAACCATAATAAAAATCATTATGAATATATGAATGCAATTAATAGAATCAGCTCAAAATATTATGAGGGTTATCCAGGCTACGATAAATCAAAATTAATTTGGGCAAGAATAAATGTTCCCTCAAAAAAACAAGAACCAACGTATATTATTATCAGAAAAAGTGGAAAGATAATAGGAGGCTCTGTAATCACCCATCAAAAAGTTGAAACTAATAAATTTAAGTTAAAATTAAGGTTAGGAATAATTCATGAAATATTTCTTGAGAAAGATATATTTAATAATTCATATAATCTATATCTTGGCTATATTTATTTAATTGATAAAATTATTAAAGCTGCAACGCAAAGATATTTAGGCGTTTTATTATATCAATCTAGTTTAAAAGCTGATGCTTTAAACCAAGCATTTAAGGGTATGTGTTTTTTTAGGATACAAAAGGATGTTATTATGATTAAAGAGTTAAAAAAGAATCTTAAATTCCCACCATCTAAAAAACCTCTTTTTATTCCCACCTATATAACTCTAGGAATCCCTTAAAAAGAGATAAAACTAAATATTCAATTTTTGATATTTAGTATAATAGCATTTTTACTAAGATTATTTACCTGTAGGAGTGGGATTTATTACAATACTAAGAAAGAGAAAAAAGAAGAGGCACTGAATATTCTAATTAAAGGGTTAAAAAGATCTTTAGAGGCAGTTGCTGATGATGAAAATGCAAAAGGGAGGGGTGCAAGTCCTATCGCGAAAAAAATAATAAAAGTGGTAGCTGTTGCTGCTGTAACTACAGTTATATCTGCTGTTTTAACTCCTGCAGTAGGTGTTATAGCTCAAGAAGTAGCAGGTGGAGGTAGTATTACTAGTGATGTATTAGGTTCTGCGGCTCAAGCTGCGGGAGAAGGATTAAAAAACCTAGCTGATCCTGTCAAGTTAACAAAAAAAGTTGTTCAATAAGCTATAACAAAAGGAAAGGATTTACCAGGTGCTGACAGGTAATAAAATGGAATAATAACTTTCTTAAGTTATTCTTTTTTTATTATCTAAAAATCATTTTTATATTAATGAAAAGAAAACAAAAAGTTTAGTGATTTGTATTTCATTTTTTTCATATTTATTTTATAAAGCAAAGCAAGAAAGTGTAAAATCAGGTCTTATTTTTTATATTGTGATTACTTATGTTTCTGTTGTTTTAAATACGCTTTTGGGAAATCCATTTAATGGAGCTTATTTTTTTAGAGACTATGATTTTGCTCTGGGAGCAATTATTGGTGTGATATTTGCTTTAAAATATCGAAAACCGAATCAATCGGCAATAAAAAATGGTATACTAGTGGGAGTTGGGGGAGGATTCATTAGCTCAATTCCAATTACAATCTTTTATTGGTTAATTTATATTAACCAATTTACTATTGCTATATTTTTTGGATATATCGCTGAATTATGCTTAACAGGTGGAGTACTTGGCTTTATAATTGGAGGATTGCTTGGTTGGTATTATATGAGTAAGGAAGAGAGAGTGAAACGGGATGAACAATATGAGAAGGAATTCTTTCAAGATCTCAAAGAAGACTAACCCCTCTATTAAAAAATCATTTAGAACATATTTGATTTTTAATTTTGAGATACCTAATTATTAGTAAAAATTATAATTCTTTCTTATCAAATATTGGACTCTCAAAGAGATTAATTTTCTACTTTTCTAATTTTAATTAAGAACAAAACAAAATTATGAGGTTTAAAAATGAGTAAGGCAATGAAATGGCATTATTCTGAGTTTATTAGATCAAGAAAAGAGAAATTAATCAATATGCTGATAAGTGAAATCATTTTTCTAAAAACACGTTTTAGACGTGCTATAAACAAGAATGAAATTTACTATCTTAAAAATGCTCTCGATAAATTAGATTATCTCTTAAATAAGTTAAAAGACAATAGCTCTGATATGACCGAAGAGGATTTTGATAAAATAATTCTGATGATTTATCAAATCTTTAAAAATATTGCTGAGAACTTAGAGGGAGAGATTATAGAATAATAAGATTATATTCTTTTAAAGCTCTTAATGCAGATATTATAGCGTTAACTCTATGCTCCTCTCCCTCACCCTCTTCTGGATCCCAGTTTCTATTATTTTTTTCACTAATCCATGGTTTGAAGAAGAAATCTTCTATTATTTTATCAGCTCTACTAAATAATTCTGGATCTGAACCTGAGTAAAAAGCTAATACTTAGATCTTGTAAAATAATAGAAAAAAATAAAAAAAAAAATAAGATCATTACATTTTAACCAAATCGCCAAGAAGAGCGTATAAATTTTCTTTTTTTGGTGCACCCTTCATTAATTCTCTAATCCTTTCGGCAATTAATTGGGGTGTAAAAGGTTTATGATCATTTTTGATTTGGTTAACAGTGTGCCACCCTTGGAATAGCATAACACGATCAGCTACGACTCTAAATACCTCTCCATTAATCTTTTTAGCCTTGTCTGATGCTAAAAATACAACCATTGGTGCTACATTAGTAGGATTAAAGACATCAAGTCCAGTTTCATCGAGTTTATTCATTATTTCAACCATTTGCGGAGTAGCATCTGTAGTTAAACGAGTTCGTGCTAATGGAACGATACAATTGACTGTAGCATATTTTTTTAATTCTGCTGAAGCGTTCATTGTAAATGCTGCGATACCTGCTTTTGCGGCTCCATAATTAGTTTGTCCTACGTTCCCCGTTAAACCTGCATCAGACGCAGTATTAATTACCCTTCCAAAATTTCCCAAAGCTTCATTAGCTTTCCCCTTTTCTCTAAAGTAGGCAGCAGCATGACGTGTCATGTTAAATGTTCCTTTTAAATGCACTGCAATAACATCGTCAAATTCTTGCTCTGACATATTGAAGAGCATTCTATCCCTTAAAATACCTGCATTATTTACAAGAATATCTAATTTACCGAATTCTGAAATGGCCTGATCAACCATGGTTTTAGCTTTATTGAAATCAGTTACGGAATCATAATTGGCAACCGCTTTTACTCCTAATTTTTTACATTCTTCTACTACTTGATCGGCAATTTTTGACTCAGCTCCAGAACCATCAAAAGCAGCACCTAAATCGTTAACAACTAAATTACAACCTTCTCTAGCCATAGCCAAGGCTTCTTCAAAACCCAAACCCCGACCAGCACCAGTAATTATAGCTACCTTACCATCTAACATTCCCATAATATTTTTCCCTCTTATTAATTATTTATTTATTTATTTTTAGTTCAAAATTTTATGTGCTAAATAATATGTATTAATAAAAAAATTATTCTAAACTTAGGGATTTTTAAATTTATTATTTTTATGTAAAATTTATGATAGTTGCTATGAATTAATAGGGGATACGTTTGGAAACAATCACTCATAATCTGGTAGCGATTCTTATTCAGATATTTTGTTTTCATTTTTTTTTGCTTCCATTAAATATTATACTTACAATCATTATTGCTTTTTTTTCACATTTTCTCTCAGATGCTTTTTCTAAAATAACATACCACACTCCAGAAGCAATGAAGGATGATAAGTTTTGGCTTATATGGCATATAATAATATATGGGGCTTCACTAATTACTACTATAATATTTTTCATTCCATTTTGGTTAGTTATGCTAATTGTAAATCTACCTGACATAGTAGATTGGTTCATTTTAAGACCTATTCGAAATAGAAAAAAAAAAAACAAAACCTGAGATTAATTGGGAAAAGAAATATAACCTCCACAAAATTGCTGATTGGCTAAGAAAAAAGTTATTGTTTTGGCTTCCAGATTTAACATATAAAAAATATGGAATAATTACAGAACTATTTATAATTGGAATTTTATCAACACTAATTTGGCTTTTTTTCTAATCTTTCTTATTGAATGAATCTAATTCATTGAAACAGAATAAATGACTTTGACATAGACAATCTGAGGAGCCAAAATTTTTTATAAAATTATCACATTTCTTTGATAACTCTTTCGCAATTGTACATTCTAGCGGTTCCCTTGAAGGAATAAGGTATAATTTTACTATTAAGGAGTGATTATCTGCAAGTAGATAATCTATATGCCAACGAATTCTCTTTTTACTCTCATTTGAAACATGCCTTTTTACCCGGTTCAATAATGTAGAGGAACCATAATTTCCCATGGCTGATCCTATATAAAAATAAAAACCCTTATTGAAAGTAATTTTTCCGAGAGCCCCAACTATGAGGTTAATATCCTTTTCTAAGAATATAACTAAAATATAAGAACCTTTCATTTAAGCGCAATTTTTCTTGTGATCTTGGTAACAGCTATCACATAGATATTCTCCGCATTTTTTACAAATGTTAGCGCACTCATCACACACGGGATTATAACAATCCACACATTCATATATCTCTCCTGACGTATTTTCACCACAATTTTCACAAATAACTTCTTTGCTCATTTCAACCGTTATATTATTTATTCTAAATAATAATGCTAAATAAATAATTAAACATAAAAATTCCTTTTATTATGTGATAAATAAATTAATGTAGCTCCTTAATTTTCAATTACCTATTTCATTACTAAAACTTTTTTATAATTCTTTAATTCAATATCTATAATTAGATTTGAGACCGCTCGTGATTTATGGGAATTATTCCAGAAGAAAAAAAGATTCAGATTGATTTTAAAAGAGATCGAAAATTTTTTGAACAAGAGGGTAGTTCACGAGCTATCACTTCTGGATCCCTTTATATGTTCTTCTCATTAATTTATGCTTCTTGTATTTGGGTCTTTGTAATATTAGCTACAGGTTGGAAAGGGTTGCAATATTTTGGTTTAACAACCGCTATAAATGGTATTTTAAGTTTAATAGGAATTGGAATATCTAGATATTTTATTGCAGAAATTAAAGCAGCATTTATCATTAATGAAGAATTTGGAAGAATTAAAGCTTCTACTTATTCAAAATTATTATTTCTAATAGGATTATCATTAGGTTTAATAATGATTGCAGCACCTTTTATTTTTGGATTTTTCCTAACGAATATTTTATTAAGAGAGTGTATTTTTGCTTCTGGTTTTGCATCTATATTGATATACAGCGTTTTTGTGTTACAGATTGGTTTAGAGATTAAAAATAGATATGATATCATTGCGTTCCTCTCGGTATTTGGTGGTGTCTCCCTGTTGATTTCAGGATTTATTTTTATAAGATTTAATGTCAACCCTTTTTGGTTTGCTTTTTACCCTTTCTTCAACATCACAACCTTATTCCTTTTCATTTATTTTTTCTATAAATTAGCACCTTACTCAATTAAAGATATATTTAATGCTAGTATAAGAACACGTAATATGAAAAAAAGAGCATCTCCAGAAGTCAAAGATCTTATCGAAGATCATCAAATTTGGATATATATGAAAAATTCTGCATTTTCTATGATTACAAACATTCAAAATTCAAAGTTTTTTGAAGACATCCTATTCTTTTGTGCTGCTATATATTTAGCAATATTCACGGATCCATCTTATCAAGGATTTGCACTGAGTTTATTAACTGTTTTGATGACTTATGGAGCCGTTAAAGCGGTTATCTTATACTATGCTGGACCTTTAAATATTGAAATTGCTGAAGCATGTGCAAAGGAATGTCATGAAACAGTGGAAGATTCTATTAATGCATCTACACGAATTTCGAGCATCTTAGCATTAGGATTTTTAACAGCAATGGTAGCTCTGTCAAAAGATTTACTATTGTATTTACATAGAGATCTTTTTATGGAAGGAGCTGTATTTAATCAAGAGCTATTCAATTTGGCTCAAACTTTATTTATTCTAATTATTACAGGACAATTCATCTACGGTTACGCTACATTATTTGGTAATGCCCTAATTGGATCAGGAAATGCAAAATTAGCAGCAAAGGGTTTCGGGATAACATTGTGTATAATACTGGGGACTTCTCCAATATTTATATTTTTTTATGGAATCTTAGGGATTGGAATTGTAATGTTAATCTCATCTTTATTTCTACTTCCTTACATTTTGATTCAACTTAAAAGAAAACTCGAGATTAATTATAAGTTCAGAATCAATAGATTAATCCCAAATTTAATAATTCTCTTTTTAATTATGTTTTTATTTCCGTATACTAGCACATTAAGTGTATTTATTGGTATAATAATTGGAGCAACGTTATATTTGTTCTTAAATCCATTTTTTGGAGTCTCTATTCCAGCAGATCTACAAATGATTAATGATTTGTTTAATACATTGAAGTTAAGGTTTATAGGAAATCTTATTGTAAATGTAATGAAAATTACGTATAATTTTAGCCCTTTAAATAAAGATCGAATAATACTTGAACAAGATAGATTAGTGTTAGTTAATAAAAAGTAAATAACTTACTATTTTCTTCTTTGCTAAGCTTTATTTTATATCTTGTATTGAGCTTGTCTCGAATTATTAAAATTATTATAATTATTTGAACTCCTATTAATGAATATAAGATAATATCAAGGTAAAAACTAGCATGTATATCAATTCCTAACCAACTTACAATCCAACAAAAAGGATTCCCATCATTATACATCAAACAACTTGTAACTGATAAGTATAAAATGTGAAAACCCAATGATAATACGATAACCAGGATACCTAAAAAGATTTGAAAATAAAAAATCTTTCCTATTTTTGGATATTTGATGATAGGTTTTAAAAGATTTGGTCTTATCAATGAAGAATGAAATTGTTTTTTTGTATTCTCAATAATTATATTCTTTAATAATTCATTTTCATGATGCAATTTGCTGTTATGTTTCTTTAGTTTTTCATACTCATTATTTAAGTTGTTGTAACCTTTATTCAACTTGTTTAAACTGTTACTTTTAGCTTCAAGCTCCAAATTATCCTTGTCTAACCCTGTATTGCTCATAATATCTTAAAGTAAATTTTATCTAGAAAAAGAGGTCTTAAAAATAGAATCCCAAATATTTTTTCCTAATTTTCTAATATTACAATTAATTAATTTAGCTTATTATATTAAAAAATTAGTAAATCATTATTATTTCGTTATAATAATACATATTTAGAATAGAAAATTTATTTGAAATAAGTATAATTTTAATATAATAAGTTTAAATTAAAGTCTTTTCAAGAAATAAAAAGATAATTAAATTTGTATATTTTTATATTATGTTCTACTCAAATTTCTTCCTAAATTGATTAAATTTTGGTTTGCGTTTTTCAATAAAGGCATTTTTTCCCTCCATTGCTTCTTCGGTACCATAGTAAAGTGATAATCCTCCAACACCCAACTGAGTTATTCCTGTTACCCCATCTGTTTCAGCTAAAAATGCATATTTTAACATTTTAAGTGCTGTTGGACTCTTTTCTAACAATTCTAGACACCATTGTTCGACTTCATTGTCTAAATCCTCATATGGAACTACAGCGTTCACAAGTCCCATCTGAAGCGCTTGTTGTGCTGTATATCGACGGCATAAATACCAGATTTCTTTTGCTCGTTTAATTCCAACCGATCTCATCAAATCTCCTGTACCGAAACCGGGATCAAATGAACCCACACGTGGACCTGCTTGACCCAACTGTGCGTGTTCTGCTGCAATACTAAGGTCGCAATTAACATGCCATACATGTCCTCCTCCAATCGCATAACCGTTCACTCTGGCAATTACTGGTTTAGGCAGTGTACGGATCAAATATGTCACTCGTTGCCAACCTACCTCTAACGGTAATAGAAGTTCTCCTTCATAACCTCCTTTCTCTCGAGTGGTTTGATCACCACCCGTACAAAAAGCTTTCTCACCTACTCCTGTGAATACTACGACCCCAATTTCATTATCCCAACATTGATTAAAAGCATCGATTAATTCATGTACTGCTTGTAAATTGCATGCATTATAGCGCTGAGGGCGATTAATTGTAATTTGAGCAATTTTTTCCTTTTTTTCGAACAATATTTCTTTATAATTCATTTTCTAACATCTTTCATATTCTATATAATTTGGTTCTTAATGATTAATCATTTAAATTGATCTTAATATATTCTTTTTGGTTTTTAAAGCTATAAAAATAAGAATTGAAAGAATTTTTTGTTCGTGAAATTCTTGTTT